>DATFCH010000288.1:0-7285 GCA_035253345.1 Nitrososphaeraceae archaeon | reverse complement strand
AGAAACCCAAGAATATTTATATAAAAACAATCCAAAAATCCTTGCATCTATACAGGATTTAATTTTTTAATTTAAATAAAATAAGATCTGTAAATAGTGACTGTAATGAAAGAATAACACTAATTTATGATTCGTTATATTTAATGATAAAATTTTAGATCAAATAAAAAGAAGTAAACATATTTTAAGTAAGCAGAAACAAACAGAATAAAACTAGTAAATATGAATTAGCATTAATAAAAATTTAATATATGACTAATAATTAAAATCAGTAGTTTTCAAACTGTAGATCATAATTTTAGAACTAGAATGATGGTTACCATATAAATCGACTTGATCATTTATGACTTGGATAAGAATCATAAAACTTTCATAATAGCGTAATATTCTTCAATGTTGATATTCAATATAAGGATTAAATATATTGTCTCAATAAATTAATAATTATAAAATTTCAATATAACTTATTCAGTATGTCATTATTCGCATAAATAAATCACTATCTGAAGAATAATATAATTAATAATGAAGAATTAAGATACAGAAGTATTATTGGAAAAATAATCCTTACAATTATGATAAAAACTTTTTATACACCATAATAAAATAAAGACAAGTTATTATATATTGTTACATATTATTAAGAAAGAAATAAAATCTAGTTTTATTTTATTTGTGAGTGTTATTTTAATTACAGGCTCTTTATTTCAAATACTGTCAACCAATCCTTTTGTGAATAATAACCATGCTCTTCTAAAGATTCTTTCAATTAATGCAGAAGAAGATGGAGGCGATGATGGTGGAGACGATGGAGGCGATGATGATAGTAATAGTGATGAAACAGGTCAAGTTGGTGGAGGCGATGGTGATAGTAATGGTGATGGCAATAGCGGTAATGACGGTGATAATAATAGAAATGATATAGATAATGATATCGCACAGATTTTTGGTGGAAATGATAATGAGGGAGAGACATCAGATAATGAGGAAGATACCTCTAGTGAAGAAGGCAATATAGAAGGAGAAAACACTGCTGTTGCTCCAGAAGATGTTTCTACTGGAGAAACGCCTACTACTGGAGAAACGCCTACTACTGGAGAAATAGCTGCTGTTGCTCAAGAAAATGTTGTTCCAGAAGACCCTGGTGCTGGTGGAAATAATTGTGACCCATCATATCCAGGTAATTGTATACCTCCTAAAACAACTGATCCAGATTCAGATCTGAATTGTGGAGATACAGCCAACAGAAATTTCAAAACATCTTCGAACGATCCTCATGACTTTGACAGAGATGGAGACGGCATAGGCTGTGAATCAGGTAATAATGACGATGCTATTGATGAAGAAGAAATTAACTGTGACCCATCATATCCAGATAATTGTATACCTCCTAAAACAACCGATCCAGATTCAGATCTGAATTGTGGAGATATACCTAACAAAGATTTCAAAACATCCTCTAACGATCCTCATGACTTTGACAGAGATGGAGACGGCATAGGCTGTGAATCAGGTAATAATGACGATATTATAGGTAATGATACCAACTGTAATCCTTCATATCCGAATAATTGTATACCAAATAATGAAGAAGGTGAAGACATAGACTGTGGAGATATATCAGATAGAGACATCAATGTTCCATCTAATGATCCTTATAATTTAGACAGAGATGGAGACGGTAAAGGATGTGAATCAGGTAATACTGACGATGGTGTAATCGGAGAAAATAATTGTGACCCATCATATCCAGATAATTGTATACCTCCTAAAACAACCGATCCAGATTCAGATCTGAATTGTGGAGATATACCCTATAGAAATTTCAAGGTTTCTTTGAACGATCCTCATGACTTTGACAGAGATGGAGACGGCATAGGCTGTGAATCAGGTAATAATGATGATTACAATGGCGCAGACGATGATGACAAACCGAAATGGAGAGAAAGAGACGTTTATCATTATAAGAAGGTCATAATACATAAAAGTAGTAAATGTAATACACAATCAGATTCTGTTCTATTGACAGAAAAGATAGGAGCAAGAACCCCTGTATTGATAGCATATTTCTATCCATGTGAACTAAAAGATGGTCGTGCTACATTGAATCTACCAAATAATCCTAACATAGAATTCGTAGTTATGCACCTAGATAGGAATGGTAAGGATCATGAAGGTATTGCAGTAGATATGAAAAAGATACAAAGTTTGAAAGGAAATAATGCATTGTTTATAGTAGAGTTTGATGGTGAAATGGAAGGTGAAAATCCTGTAACAGGTAAAACAAAGACATTAAAAAATATCAATGCAATTGCATTATTTAACAAATCACAACAGACAATAGATTTCAAATCAGGTAATAGTCTTGCTATATCTGCGATACTAAAATCCTAATTAAAATTATTTTTTGATACCAAAGTAAGGTATTTAATATTCTACATTTTTATTTATTAATTTACCTTATCTTAAAACTTCATAATGGTTATTATTTAATTAACATATTTAAGATATAATAATGTATTTTAATAACAAAATCTTTAACTATTATGTTACCGACCCCTGTTATTATGAGAAATCGAAGCCCTCCGAGCGCATATACTAGTAGAGTTCAATAACATTTTCTAAGACAGAAAGATTATTATAAAATAATTTTAATATTCTTCATTTTTGTTAATTATCAAAGTTATCTTGTTAATTAGATCTTCAATTTTGATTGGCTTTTGAATAAAGAAGTCTTTATCAAATGTTTTACTCAATATTGATTGTATTTTTTTATATTCTTCTTCAAAGGCTGCAAGTGCAGTTAAAAAGCAAATTCTTACATTAGGATCTAGTTCTCTTATTTTAGTATATAATTTGAATCCATTCATCTTTGGCATTTTTATGTCAAGAATTATTAGATCATAAAAATTAGTTTTATAAAATTTTAAAGCTATAACCGGGTCATTAAATGTATATACTCTAAACTCATCATATTCTAAAATATTAGTGATTGTAAATGTGATATCTGGTTCATCATCCACTAATAAGATACTTTTATTCATAATTCAAGACATTATCTCCTATCTATTACTATTTCACTAATTTTAACTATAGAAAGACTAAAATAAAAAGTAGATCCTCTTCCATTTGAATTATTTTCTGCCCATATCCTACCGCCATGAGCTTCTATAATTTTCTTGATTATATATAGACCAAGACCAGTACCTTGATCAGATTTAGTTGCAAATTTTGTAAATAGTCTTGGCAATATCTCATGATCAATACCTATTCCACTATCTTTTATTATTACAAGTACTTCATTTTCTTTATTATCAACAGCAAAAGCATTTTTTTCTTTTTTGTTTTTTGTTATTCTAGTTGTAATTATTATAAATCCTTCTTGGGTAAATTTAAGAGCATTATCCAGAATATTGGATATAACTTGAGTTAATCTTGTTTTATCCGCATTAACAAATATATTATTATTTCTATTAGGTCCATATAGTATCTGAACTTTACTGCTGTTTTTGCCCTTGACTATATTTTCAAAATCTGATACAACATTTGCTATAATCTCATTTAACTCGACTAATTCTGTATTTAGTGTAAAGATTCGACTTTCAATTTTGGTAACATCTAGTATATCTTCAACTAGTTTTTGTAATCTATATGAATTTCTTACTATGATTTGAAGATATTCTTTAAGTTGTTCTTGTTTTAAATTAATTTCTTCTTCTTTTTCCTTGCCTCCTTCTTTTTCTCCTCTTTTTTCTTTTTCTTTTTCTTTTTTATTCACTGTAGCAGTAACTTTATTGTAAAGTAATTCACTAAGTCCAAGAATAGGCATTATAGGAGTCCTAAGTTCATGAGCTGCTACATTGATGAATTCTTTTTGCATTTTATCATGAACTTTTAGTTCGTCATTTGCTAATGTAATTTCTTTATTTGATTCTTGTAGTTCCTTAGTTCTTTTCTTTACTTCATTATTAAGAGCAATATTCCATTTTATTAGAAATATTATTAGAGTGGTTATTGAAGCGATGATGCCAACAATTAATGAAAGCATTGCCAACTTTTCTCCAAATAACACATTATTAATAGCAGAATATATCGTAGATGTAGGTGTTACTATTTCAATAAAATATAAAGGCTTACCTTGTTGAATAAATAGAGGAATATTAGTTGTTAATAATTCACCTCTTCCATAATCATAAATCGCATATCCCGGTATTCCTTGTAAAAGATTTGTAGTAAGATTTATTAAAATTGGGTTATGATTAGTAAAATTTTGTACAAATTCACTAAAAAAATTTTTACTTACTAAACTTTTATCTGCACCAACCGCAAGTAAGGTTCCTTTCTTATCATATACAACCAAGTATTGAGAATCAATATCATGTACATTTCCATAAAGTGAAAAAAAAGATTCAGTAGGTATTTTGACACCAATTATTCCCATATATTCTCCAGTGTCTCTATTTATTATTGGAACAGCTAATGCAATCCTTTCTATGTTATCAATTCCTATAAATCCGTCTGAAAAAGTTGATCGAAGGGTATTTTTTGTTTCCTGTATATAATCTCTAAATGAAAGATCTATATTCATAAAACTTCTTGTACCTTCTGTTACAATTTCATATGTTATTACATCATCTTTATCTGCAATAAAAATTGTATCAACTTTTGTAACATTATTAACTTCGGAAAATTTTTCGTACATCAACTTATCAAGCCTATCACCATAAAGAAGTCCTTGTTGTAAAAGACTAGAATCAGCAATTCCTTGAAGTATTGATCTGAGTAATTTAAGATCTGAGCTAATATGCTCTGATATCCTTTGTGTAGATTCTATTTGGCGATCTCTATATTGAGTAAATATACTATTTTTAACATTCTGTTCAGTAATATTTTGTTGATAGAAGAATAAGCTAAATGAAGAAATTATTATTAAAACTACAGACATAATCCCTATTTCTTTTCTTTTTTTAAAGAAGAAATCTCTATAATATGTCATTTCTTCTTTTCTTCCCTCTGTCTACTAAAAGAATATCATAAAGAAATATATAAAATACACTTCTTTATTTTAAATTTAATTCTTATTTGTTCCATTTAAAATATCAGTATATCTCTCGGGTACAACAATTTTGCTATTAATGATATCTTCTTTTAGTTGATTGAATTTTATTTTTGTATCTTCTTGTATAACATTCTCTAACTCATAAAATGGCGCAATATATATTATCCCATCACCTGGAGCTCCTTTATATGGTTCTAAACCAGGCTTGAATATTTGGCCACTAAAGTTACCATTTTGAACCATTCTTATAACTTGATCATATGTTTTTTCTACATCTAATACAAATGAAGTAAGAACAGTCTTAGAAGCTAATTTATGCTGATCTGAAATGGCACCAAATGCAAATATCTTTTTTTCTTTAGCTGCGTCTATAACACCTCGTCCAGATGTATCTGCTACTTGTAACAAAAAGTCAGCACCATCACTTTCATTGATTTGTGAAAGTGCTGCTTCTTTGCCTTTAATTGGATTATCCCAATCATCTAAATATGTTACTAATACCGTTATATTGGAATCTATATCTTCTGCACCTTTCTTATATCCTTCATAAATATTAATTAAATTTGGATATTTTTCTCCTCCCACAAATCCAATAATATTTGTCTTTGACATCATTGCAGCAAGTGCTCCTAATAGATATGTTGCTTCTTGTTGCATTGGAAAAATAGAAGCAACGTTAGTATCTTTTACAAGGCCGGTAAAAATTACAAAATTGATATTAGGATAATCTTTGGCTACTTTTATAGCAGGTGTTCCCCATTCAAAACCGTGGGCTAAAATCAAATCATATCCAGCATTAGCGTATTCTCTTAATGTAGCTTCTATATCTGGAATAGCTACATTTTCTTTAAAAGAAATATCATAACCATAATTTATCTCAATTGCTCTTCCTGCATTGTATGCAAAAGCTCCCCATCCTGCATCGCTAAACAAACCATCGGTTAGTAAGGCTATTTGGAGATCTTTTAAATTATAATTATTTTTCTCCTCAGATAATCCAGGAGTAATTATTGATTGTCCAAAAGCGTATATATCATAAAAAGCATAATAGGACAAATCAAGTTGTAATGATATACTTACTAATGTAATTAGTATAGAAAAAATAAAAAAATGTTTCTTCTTTTCTTTGTGTATCATGAGAAAATACTAAACTATTATTATTATGATAATCTATATTAAAATTATCTATACTTTTTTGTGTATTTATATTTGTTACAATGAAGAACGTCTGTTTAAGTTACACAAATTATATGAATTTTGATTTTAGCAACAAGCTTAAGTTATTATTATCTAATTATATATATTAGTAAATTAGAAGAATAAAAATGATTTTTCATATTATCAACATCAATAATTGGTATTTGTTTTCTTTTTATTGTTGTTCTTGTTGTAAATCAGAATTAGATAAATGAAAAGTTCGTAATTCGTGTAACCAGGATGGTTTATATATAATATTTTTTTCTATATTCGAATTGTTTATCTTGAGATTCTATACGTAGTCTTTATTTCCAGCAATAATAAAAGATCTCAATTTCTCTTTCTAATGCGTAATATCAAGTCCCCTGAAGTAGAAAAGATTATTTTCTATTTGAATCATTAAGAACTATTTTTCCAATATCTGTAGTCAGACAGTTAAAAATCGAGGTAAAGGCAAAGTAAATTAAGTATATGCTTTTGACGGCGAAAATACTTAGGTAAACTCAAAAAATACTGAATAAAAAAAGCTGTTCAAAATTTGTTAATACATAATCTCTACTATTATTTCAGGGTAGAATAATGCAATATATGCCAATATTCTGAGTGGTTCCTACTGTTTCGAGATATTGGTCATCTAACGAAGAGAGGATCCTTATTTTGATTGCTGCACTACAAAATCGTGTCAAAATCAGTTCACATACCTCTGCACTCGTATCGAAATCAGCAATAAATCTATCTATTAAATTGCTACTCTGGTGTTATCTATTCATTTTATTTGTCACTATGCAAAACTAATGACATAATGATATAATTATATGGATTTTGTATTATTAATAAGATTTGGTATTTCTGGAAAGCAAGGTAATACAATATTAAACAGTTAATTTGATAAATAAAAATTAAGTTTCTATTATCCCGTAAATAATGATAAATAAAAATGATGGTTGTATCTCCATAACTGCTATATAACATTGTTTGAGTTATCGGAGTTACCATCACTCTTTGGTGTATTTTAATATGATACTATAT
>DATFCH010000287.1:0-9353 GCA_035253345.1 Nitrososphaeraceae archaeon | reverse complement strand
TATTAAAATAAAACTTTAAGGCGTTAGTAAAATATTTAGGTCAGTTTAAATTTAGACAAATAGAATCTGAAAATGGACAAAACCTTCAGAGATATCTTCATATCTAAGAAAAAAAGTTTTAGTTTAGCGATATTCATTATTGGAATCTTTTCATTAATTATATTTGATAATGTATACAATGTATTTGCTACTACTGATAATAGTAATAATAATGATAAGAGAGATAAAAAATTCCAATTAAATGTAATAATAAATCTCAATAACATTAAACAAGAAAATCCTCAATTGTTAAAACTAATCGCATTTATAAATGGAGATATTCAGACAAAAATAATAGACTTAAAAAAGAATGCTACAATATCTAAAAATTCTAAAATAACAACTCCTTTTTATTTTAATACAAGTAATGAGGTTTCACAGCTTAATGTAGGAGATGAATACTTTGTATGTGGATATATCGTTAAAAAGAATGATAATGTAAATTCTAGTAGTAATAATAATCAACCAATACTGCCATATGACTGTAATGAAGGCGGTATTGCCTCTACAAGTAAAGATTCTATTGGTCTATTTTCAACAATGAACAAATTTTCTGAAAGTTTATCGATTTATCAAGCAAGTAGCAAAATGTCCCCATCATCATTATCATCACCATCAGCAAATAATAGTACCAAAGTAAAAATTACACTTTTGAATCCACTTGATGCTAAAAAAATAAAGGATTTAGATAATGTACAGTTTACAGCAATGGTAAAAGGAGAATATCAAATAAAAAAAATGGATATAAAAAATGAAATAAAAAATCTAAGATTAAAAATACACTAAAAGTTCCATTTGTATTTAACTCAAATACAGATATTGGACCAGTACAAGTAGGAGACTATTATTTTGGATGTATCACTGCAAATGATTATTGGTCAAAAGAACATTCAGAATGTGAAAAAAGGTTTATTCAACATCTTGATAAATCAAATGATTTACCAGTAGCACATTAATCAATAAAATATATGATATTGTTTACAAATTAATTCGAATCCGCCATATATATGTGTCATAATAAAGTTATAGTCTGGACCTGGAAAATTGCCATTGATTCACCATCTTTGTCCAGACTATGGCAAAAAATTTATCTCAAATCGTAATTAACATTATAGAATATTAGAATAGAGATATAGAATTACATGAGGTTCAGTAGGGCTCATGTTCTACACATGTCCCCCAGTCTGGTTTTTCAGTCAAACGAACTCCAAACAGAACCTCATAATTTTATGTTTTATCATAATATTTATGCATAATCCTATTTTTTTCCTAATATTTATCCCTATGTGATTATTTGTTAAATAATATTATCAAATTATGATAATTTATCTTAAACTCTTATAACAATAGTTATTTATTTCATTATACCAAAGATCTCAAATAGAATCTCTATCGCAAAAATTCCGGAGAATATTTTATTTCCATGATACTCTATTCTCCGGAAGATTTTTTAGTAAACAAAGATATCTAAAATTGTTATTAACAATAAAGTCCTTATTTTGTTATCATATAGTAGTAGAGAAACATAGCTTTCAGGAGAATAGTCTTTATGATCTTCATTTCCTTCAATATTCTCCTGAAGACTTGTTGTAATAATGTGACAATTTTCCATTAGCATTTCATACCAAATATCTTTCTTAACGTCTAAATAAAAATTAAAAGTATTATAGTGATTAATCAAATATTTCACCTACCGGAAAAAGGTTTCTTAATTTGTCATAAATCTTCATTTTCCGGTGTTTTTGTTAAATTAGAAAATTATCTTAAATTTCACTATATGCATTTATCTTAAACATTAAATCAATTAATACAATTATTTTTCTAACTAGTATAATAGTGGAAAAACTAGGACCGATCTTCCGGAGAAAGGGATTTGGGCAAAGCATTCTCCGGAGGTTTTTACTATCAAGAAAAATGAATAATTTCTTTAATCTTTATAATAAATATAGACATTCTTTAAATAACTAGAAGATATTGTAGTCAGACCGGGAATGAGTGGTGGTAATTCTAATCATGCAAGCATCATCTCCCAGTTGTTAATTATAAAATTCATATTAATTCCTTATTTGTTCTTGGCTTATACACAAAATGAAGACTATGGTTTTCTTGCATTTATCTTGATGAATTTAAGATAAGTAAATTGTTTTTATAATTATTGTTGTATGTATTCTTCTAAAAATAGAATAGAATTCAATTCAAAGCTAAGAGGTGTATAAAACAAATTTGACCTCTTTTTATATCATTATTCCATATTAAAATACAAAGAAAACATATTGATAGAATTAAAATTAAAACTAAAAGTTAAATATTATTTTTTAATTAGCAATATTCAATTAAAATCCATACATCAAGATCATTAACCTAATATAATTTATTAAATTTTATAATTATATTACTTATTTATACTTTGTTAGCTAATACTAAAGTTAGGTATACCTGACAGTAATGACATCCAATAAAATAGCTAAAATTTTATTAGTGGATGATGAACCAGATATTACTTTTGCACTAAAGTATATTTTAGAAGATTATGGATTCAAAGTGAATTGTTTTAACGATCCTCTTCTAGCTCTAAAATCCTACATAAGTAACTTTTATGATTTGTTAATTCTTGATATAAAGATGCCAAAAATAGATGGTTTTGAATTATATGCCAAAATAAGAGAACAAGACCACAAAGTAAAAGTATGCTTTTTAACAGCAATTGCAACATTTGATCAAGAAACAAAAATGGCGTCTAGAGTTGGTAAAATAATTGGTATAGAGTGTTTCATTCAAAAACCACTCAAAAATGATGACCTATTAAGAAAATTAGTTTCTATAATTAAGATATAAATAATTATACTGCTCATATAAAAGAGAAATAATAATAAAATAGTTGTTGTATTATCTCTCATAAAAGTTTAGAACAGGATTATATGGTTTGAAAAGGTCTTTGCACAATTCATAATTATTTGATTTCTTCTCAATCACTACAATATCCCTTCATTATTCATCCAAAAATAAATACACATACTTGTTATACCAAAAGATATTCAAAGGAAATAACTGTATATTTAGTAGATAATTATGAACGAATGCAAACATTGGGCATGTAATCTAAAAGATAATACATGTATTGGTTGTGGTACTATAGTATGTCCAACTTGTTTTAAAGAGCCTTCAGATTGTAAATGTGAAAATAAAGATAATTGTTGTAAGATTTTTAATTAAAAATATGTCAATGTTTCGTTAAAAAGCTCGTTTATTTGAATTTTTTCAACTCTAGATTCGTTTAAAACGGTATGGATAAATTAGTCTACTATATCCTTACTATGTTATTTAGGGTTTAAAATTGGATAAGATTAGTAGTAGTAGTAGTAGCAATATCACACTCAAAGAAGAAGAATTAGGAGATTGGAGAAAGACTCATTTTTCTTCAGAGATAAATCCATCTTTTGAAGGAAAAACAGTTACCCTAATGGGATGGATATCAAGCATTAGGGACCATGGTAATATACAATTCATTATGTTAAGAGATAAAGATGGAGATACTCAAATAATTGCTAAAAAGGGCCAATGTCCAGATTTGGTATATGAACAAGTTTTGCAATTAAAGGAACATACATCATTAGGAATTCATGGAAAAATTATTTCTCAGAAAAAAGCTCCTAATGGAATAGAGGTAATCCCATTAGAGATCAAGATTTTTTCAATTCCTGTTCAAGCCCCTCCATTTATGGTGCAAAATAGAAATCCAGCAGGAATTGATACAAGATTAGATTATCGAGCAATAGATCTGAGAAGAAAATATTTACAAGATATTTTTATCATACGCAATAATATTTTAAAATATATTCGTAATTTTCTTTCAGAGGAGAAATTTATAGAGGTCACTACGCCTAAAATAATAGCAACAGCATCTGAGGGAGGAACTGCTCTTTTTCCAATATTCTATTATGAAAGAGAGGCGTTTTTGGCTCAGAGTCCCCAAATTTACAAAGAGCAGCTTACAATGGCTTTTGAAAAAGTCTTTGAGGTAGGTCCAATTTTTAGAGCTGAACCTTCTCGTACTAACAGACATCTATCAGAAGCTACATCAGTAGATATTGAATGTGCTTTTGTTGACTATAACGATATTATGTCATTATTGGAAAAAATGATTCAATTTATCATAAAATCATTATCTGAAGACGAATTGATTAAGAACAGTCCTGAACTTGATATCAATGAAAAAATTAATAATAACAATAATATCAAATCTTTTCCAAGACTTAAATACTCTGATTTAATTGAAAAATTGAGAAATATAGGAGAAAGAGTAAGATGGGGAGATGATTTATCTCCTCAGGTACTAAAAAAGCTAGATGAAGACCAATTAGGCAATAATTTTTACTTTATAACAGACTGGCCTACAGCAGCTAAACCATTTTATGTGAAAGAGAATCAGAATGATTCACAAATTTGTGAATCCTTTGATTTAATGTACGGTCCTTTAGAAATATCATCTGGAAGTACTAGAATTAGTAATAAAGAAGTTCTTATAAATAGAATGAAGAAAAAAGGATTAAATTTGAATTCATTTGATTATCATTTGCGTATATTCAATTATGGAGTTCCACCCCATGCTGGTTGTGGTTTAGGATTAGAACGATTTTTAATGACTCTTACAAAGATAGATAATATCCGTGATGCCATATTATATCCACGAGATATTGATAGACTCGCTCCATGAAAATGATCAGGAGCAGTAAAAAAATGGGGAGGAGAAAGAAAGGTGGCAATAGAGTAATATGATTACTAAGGATGAGTTAAAACATTTAAGTAAACTTTCAAAAATCGATTTAACTGAAAATGAATTTGAAAATTATACTAAACAAATTGAAAAGATAATAAAATATTTAGATAAATTGGATGAAATTTCGTTAGAGGAAACCGAGTCGGTATCATCACTTCATTCTACAAAATTGTCAGATTTAAGGGAAGATACCATTATAGAACCAACTACCAATATTGATAAAATTTCTAAACAAATAAAGGACAAATTTGTAAAAGGTCCAGTTATGAGTTAATAATATGTCGAATCTTTACACACTTAATGTTGATCAAGTTACAAATGGCATCAAGAATAAAGAATTTACATGTGAAGAATATGTATCTCAATTAATAGAAAGAATAAACAATATTGATAAAAAAGTAAACTCATTCATAACCATAAATAATAATGCAATATATCAAGCTCAACAAATAGATAAGAAAATAAGCTCTGGTTTGGAAGTAGGCTCTTTAGCTGGAATTGCAGTAGGAGTTAAAGACAACATAAGTACAATGGGTTTGAAAACAACATGTGCTTCAAAGATGTTATCAGATTATGTTCCTCCATATGATGCTACTGTAATAGAGAGACTGAAAGATGAAGATGCAGTAATAATAGGAAAATTAAATCTTGACGAATTTGCAATGGGATCGACTACCGAATGGAGTCGTTACGGATTAACAAGAAATCCGTGGAATTTAGACTATGTGTGTGGAGGATCTTCTGGTGGTAGCGCGGCAAGTATTGCAGCCCAGTTATGTACCGCTTCACTAGGTTCTGATACCGGTGGGTCTGTTCGTTGTCCAGCTAGTTTTTGTTCTGTGATTGGATTTAAACCTACATATGGATTAGTTAGCAGATACGGACTTATTTCATACTCTAATAGTCTGGAACAAATTGGTCCTATTGGAAAGACTGTATCAGATATAAGAAACATAATGAAGGCTATATCTGGAAGAGACTCTAATGATAATACAACAATAGATAAGAAAAATAATAAGGAGGAGGAGGATGATTATAATGATGATGATAATAAAAAGCATAACCAAAAAATTGGCTTATTAAAAGAATTAACAGATGGAGCTGATCCTCCCATATACCAATCCGTTTATTCTGCAATAGACAAGTTTAATGAATTTGGATTAACATCTGAAGATACATCACTAAAGTCAACAGAATATGCTCTTGCATCATATTATACAATTGCTACAGCTGAAGCTAGCAGTAACTTAGCAAGATTTGATAATATACGATATGGATTTGAATTAAATCCTGATGATTACGAATGGAATACATATTTTTCAAAAACAAGGGGGAATTTTGGAGATGAAGTCAAAAGGAGAATAATAGTTGGAACTTTTGTATTATCATCTGGATATTATGGTAAATACTATCTTAAAGCTCACAGAGTAAGAGAATTAATCAAATATGAACTAAAAAATCTGTTTAAAAAATATGATTTACTAATATCTCCAACTGTTCCAGTCCTTCCTTTTAAAATTGGCGAAAAAATTGACGATCCGTTAAAAATGTATTTAATAGATATTAACACAGTTTTAGCTAATTTGGCAGGCATTCCTGCAATTTCAATTCCTATTGGATTCAAAGATGGCCTACCGATTGGACTCCAAATCATGGCTGATGAGTTTCAGGAGAAAAAATTGTTAGATGCAGCGGAATTGCTTGAAAAATCTATTAATATTAATTCAACATATCCAGATCTATAAATGGCATTACCTGTAAAAATTGGTCTTGAGATACATTGCCAGTTAACTCAACTAAATACTAAATTATTTTGTGGATGTTATTCAAATTATAGAGAAAAAGAAGTTAATTCCAATATATGCCCAGTTTGTATTGGATTGCCAGGATCCTTACCAATTTTGAATAAAAAGGCTGTAGAATTTGCAATTATGATTTCAAAAGCATTGAATTGTAAAATTCCAGAAATTACGGTTTTTTCAAGAAAAAATTATTTCTATCCAGATTTACCAAAAAATTTCCAGATCACCCAGTATGACTCTGCTGAAACAAATACAAGTATAGGAAAAGAAGGAGTCATAAAATATGGAGAAAACAACAATACTGCAAGAATAAGAAGAATTCAGCTAGAAGAAGATCCAGGAAGACTAGTTTATGAAAGTGGACGAATGCAAGCATTGATTGACTATAATAGAGCAGGCGTAGCTCTGGTTGAAATAGTAACTGAACCTGACTTTAATAATCCTAAAGATGTAAGAATATTTTTGAATAAAATGACCTCAATATTAGAACATTTAACAGTTTGTAATACAAATTTAGAAGGATCCTTAAGATGCGATGCAAACATCTCAATAGGTAATGGAAAAAAAGTAGAAATTAAAAATGTAGGCTCGTTTAGTGACATAGAAAAAGCACTAACATACGAGATAACTAGACAACAAACAATGAATCTACATGACATTGAAATTAAAGCTGAAACAAGACACTGGGATGATAAAAGAAAAATTACTAAACAAGCAAGATCCAAAGAAGAAGAAGAAGATTATAGATACTTTCCTGAACCGGATATCCCAAAAATCCTGTTGGAAGACACTCATGTATCTTTAATTAAAATGCCAGAGTTGCCAGACGAAAGGAAATCCAGATTCATAGATAATTATAAACTTTCTGCACATGTAGCACAAGTACTTATAGATAATAAAGAATTAGCTGATTTGTTTGAATCGGCAATAAAAATATACCACTCTCCAAAATCCATATCAAATTGGATAGTAAGTGATATTCTTGCATTCATTGAATATGATGAATCAGGTAAAAAAACAATCACTGAAGAAACAAAAATAGGGCCAAAGCATATTGCGGAAATTGCCAAGTTAGTTGACGAGAATACTATAAACAGGTCCACAGCAAAATCTATTATTTCTAAAATCATCAAGTCAGGAGAATTACCATCTGAGATAATGAAAAAAGAAAAACAGCAGGTTACTATTATAAATGATAAAGAAATCTTGTTAGAATCAATAGATAAATTGTTTGAAGAGGAGAGAAAAGCTGTATTAGATGCTAAACAAAATCCTACTGCAATAAATTTTTTGCTTGGTAAGATAATGAAGTTTACAAAAGGAAGAGCTGATCCGAAAATGACTACAGTATTGTTAAAAGAAAAATTGAATGAAATAAAATGATAATAATAATTATAAAAGTAAAATAGATCCTATTTGGTTAATGATAAACTATTATAGCTCTTATTTCTGAATGTTTCAGCTACTGATAGCAAAGGATTTCCTTGAATCTTTCCTTTCCTCTTGTCTTTGTTTTTCTATTATTATGAATAAACTGAAATGTTTTGGAATATAATATACCTGTAAATTGTACTTGTTTATTTTTATGAACTTCCTTATCCATAATTGGTACAGATGGATTTTGTGCATTCACAGTTATTTATATGTACAATACCCTTTGCAGATCCTTTCTTTGAGTGCATTACACTTTTGTGTATGAAACCATGTTCTTCAATCTGGTCATACGCTCCATATATTCATCTGTAAATATGGGGATCCATATTTCACCACTTTTTATAGAAAATATCAAGAAGTAACTGTATTACAGGAACATCAAAAAATGTCATTCCATTTCCTCCTGGTGGAAACACGTAGTCATTGGATGAGCCTTGTCAAATGTACCTCTTCTACCTCTCCATGGTTTTAACCCTCTTTTTATAGAATTTATTCCTAATTTTATTATCTCATAATGATGTGATCTATCTTTTAGTCCTGCTTTGATATAGAATTCATCACTTTCTGCAGCAGGACCATCAAGTTTAGTAGAAGAGATAATGATGACTATAACTTTTCCATAACTGTTCTGATAAATCTATAACATCTTAAATATGGTATAACTTTATCAAATGATACCTAATTCATACGATGGAAAATCCAGATCAAAGTATAAAGTATAAGTACGTTGCCAGCAGAAACCATATCTTCAAAGGTGTATGTGAATAATAAAATACAGTATTGTTTTGTTTTATCATTGAATCATCTTTCACATTGTTTGCAAATGTACTTTTGGTATGAGCGGTAGTGACCATCCTGCCCTTTATCTTATTGGACTGACAACCTCTCTCTCTCTGTGTGTGTGGATATATTACACAGTCATTCCATGGCTCATCTTTCTATTTAGACCGGTAAACCCCACCTACTTTCTTCAGGGAGAAATGTAGTTAATATAGCCATTTCTGTAGTTTGTTGTATTATCCAACTTAAGCTTGGCTGAAACATTTGTCAATAAGAGTGATTAATTTAATATGATTATCTTTTTACCCGGAATCATAGGATATACAAGAGCATTGCTCAATCTCCCCCTCTTCTTCTTGTTGTTGCGCTTCTAGATATTATACATAAGGTGACGATGATGATAGCTCTAATGTGGATGTAAAAAAGGAAGAATATTGAAATGAAAAATATACTTATTTATTGTTATTAACTTTTCTTTTGTCTCCTAATTGATTACTCATTTTGATTTCCGATTTAATTTT
>DATFCH010000286.1:0-2778 GCA_035253345.1 Nitrososphaeraceae archaeon | reverse complement strand
TTTATATGAATTTAGAAAAAATAAAATAATGTTTTATCCATTGATATAGAATGGAATTCCAACAGATTCGGAATTTTATTATTTTTATAACTTTATTATTTATATTGACAAGCAATATTGTCAATGTATTTGATGATGCTTATGGATTTTTTCATATTGGAGGTGAACAAACTAGTTTTATCCCTTATGAAAATACAAAACTGAAGTATAATATTCAATATCCTTCAAATTGGCAAAAAGAAGAACATCTTAATGATTTTGTTACTTTTATTGCTCCAATTGTGGATTCAAGTCAATATAAATATCCGGCAGGATTGGGAATAGCTTCCATGAGTGTTGGGAATGTATCACTAAATGCAATTAAAAATGTTCATATGAAGAATATGACTAATAATCTAAAAGAATTTAAATTACTTGAATCTGCTGATGTAGTTTTAGCGGACAAAAGGCCTGCAAAAAAAATAGTCTTTACCGCAATGGACGGTGAAGAGGAAAGAAAATCTCTTCAACTTATAACAAAAAATAATGATCGGGCATATCTATTTACTTTTAAGGCAGATGTTGATCAATACGACAAATATTTTCCAACAATACAGACCATGCTCAATTCATTAATATTTCTGCAATAATTTTATAATACTATTTTACTGAATACTATATTTCAGTCATTATTGTCTTCATCCATGTTAGTTAACAATTTTGACAATATCCTACTTTCAATATTAATTAATTTTTAATAATAATAATTGCAGTAAATTGAATATTAATGTAGATCTTCCCTTTTTTCTTACTCCTTCTCGTATTTTAGAGCGAATTTTATTAATATTTTTTTAATTTCCCTGAACATGTAATAACATCAAGTAAACTAATTAGTATTTCAAAAATGATATGATTTAGTCAATTATTATATTAAATTTAATATATTATATTATATTATAATTTAAACTCGTCTCATAATGAGTATTTATATGTTGAATATTAAATGGTTGTATAAAGGTCAATATAATTCCTATTTTTATTTTAATCTTAATTCATAGATTAGATCTTTTCTATATGATTAGATAAAGATGATACTGAATAAAATATATGATTATGAAAAGGGCTAAAGAATAAGATTCGTTAATACAAGTTAAATAATAGTATTGTGTTATATTATAATATTATATATTAAAAAATAATCAAGAATAAAAATAATTATGTATTAGATTGATAATCCGTATTTCCATTGCGTTTTTTCCATATCTGTCAAAAATGAAATTAATATGTCTTCTAAAATTTTACAAATTACTTCTCCCTTATCTGCTGAAGCACTCTTCGAAGATCCTGTTGCTCCTGTTCTAGTAAGTTCATCAATTGTCCAAAAAATTCTAAGATGTTTAGGAAGATTAGGGATTGTATCTTCAGGAATATTATTCACATCAACTAATTCTGGTCTTACTTTCATAATTGCAGAAGTTTCAGCTTCTCCACCATGACCTAGACCATACCATACTTTAAAAGTATTGGGTGAGATTTTTCCAATCAATTCCCACCACGATTCTAGACATGCTATTTTGATCTTGGGATAAATATCTTTTACTTTTCTAGACGCAATTTCAATAGGACCTATATTTCCATCATGACCATTTATAATTAAAATATGGTATATACCATTATTATATAGACTCTCGAGTAAATTTTGAATCAAATTTATTAATGTATTTGTATCTATAGTAATAGTAAGAAAAAATTTTTTATGATGGCTACTAACACCATAAGGAATTGGAGGTAGGATTATTAAATTTTCGATTTTATTAGCGACTCTTTTCGCCAATTCTAACGGAAAGATAAAATCTGATCCTAATGGTAAATGATCTCCATGATTTTCACACGATCCTAAAATCACTATTGCAACAGTTTTATCATTTACTTTTTTCCTAATCTGATTACCATTCATGCCTTCAATTAAAAAATTGTTAGTGTTATTCATTATCCTCTCTATTTTTTTTCAAATATTTTTCCTTATTGATTATTGATATCTATATTCATTGTAAAATATTCGATACTAGTTATAATTTTTTGTTCAAAAAGTAAATAATAATTTGGATTTGTAAAGATAATAAGAGTAATCTTATTTTATAAATGTCAAGCACACGTATTTTTATTTTTTTATAAATTCTATATTGTAGTATATAGTCCAGTCTTGATTTATCAATAGGAAATTTATAATCAATATAATTATTATTGTAATGCATTTTTTAATTAATTTAGCCACGTTAAAAACGGACCGATAGAAAAAGGATATTAACCTATTAATTATATTATTAGTTCCATTGAATGCAAGTCAAAACTTATATAGAATATAAAAATCATTATAGTTTATATTCGAATTATTGATATTTTAATGATCTATATAGTATTTAAAAAGTAGTTATATCAAGAAATATACATAACTACTTTTATTATATGAAATATTGAACGCTAACAATATAACTTTCATAAAACCTAGAAAAATTTACTTTAACTCTATGCGACTGTTCATGATGATGATTGCCG
The DNA here is from genome assembly GCA_035253345.1 of Nitrososphaeraceae archaeon. Classification (GTDB taxonomy): domain Archaea; phylum Thermoproteota; class Nitrososphaeria; order Nitrososphaerales; family Nitrososphaeraceae; genus TH1177. The sequence continues at coordinate 243 of DATFCH010000286.1, read as the reverse complement.
TTTCTATGTTGACTTTGATTACTGTTTCCACTAGTATTAGTTATATCTTCGCATTTGAAGATACCAATGACACAAACCAACTTTCTGCGTTATTTAAAAAAGTTGAAAAATCGGTAGTGCAAATTTCGAGTGAAGATGAAACAGCTGATCTTTTGGGCAGTAGACTAGGATCTGGTTTTGTCTATGATACTGAGGGACATATTATTACTAACAACCATGTAACTACTGGAGCAAAAAATCTTC
>DATFCH010000285.1:0-2542 GCA_035253345.1 Nitrososphaeraceae archaeon | reverse complement strand
TAATTCGGCTGTCTGTTTGAATTGTATCTAATAGTGATTGAAAGATTTTTTTTCTTTGATTATGGCAGGGACTATAGCAATAAATACCAATATTGAGGATACAAAAAATACTATATGGAGAGAAGATAGGAACTTATTCTCGATTGTTTTATCATCATTATCATTATTATTATTATTAGTTATAGAGTATAGAGATATAGAGGCATTACTATTATCCGTTGCAGTTATTATTGTATCGGTATTTCTAAAATCTATTATTATATCTTTTACATATTCTGATGGCAAGATACTGGTCATTATTAAAAAAGAGATGCCTATACTTAATGATCTACCTACATAAAATAAAGTAGTACCTGTACTTGCAGATACACCTCTTCTGTTTGCAGGTACACTATTCATTATTGAAGCTCTATTGGGTGATGCAAAGATTCCCATTCCTGCTCCTAGCAATGCAAAAGGTAATAGTAATTCAACAAAACTGGTTTCAAGTTGTAGTTGCGTAAGAAATAAGAACCCTATACCACTAATGAACAGACCAAGTGCTGAAAAAAATCTAGAGTCATATCTATCATATAACCATCCACTTATAGGTCCAAATATTGCTAAAGCAACAGAAACTGGAATCAGGTATATTCCAGTCTCGACAGGACTTAAATCCATATAAGCTCCCTGTAAATAAAGCGAGATTAAAAAGATGAAATCACCTCTTGCTATAGAATTGAGAAGAATTGCTATGTTTCCTCCCAAGAATGATTTAATTTTAAAAAGAGAAAAATCAAACATAGGATATTCATTTGAAATAAATTTCTCTACCAAGACAAATAAAATGATAAGCGACATACCTCCAAAAATAAATAAGAATATTATTAAAATATTAGATATTATACCAAATGACCATAATGTTATTCCTGCCAATACAAGAAATAATCCTCCTGCAAATGAGATATTTCCAAGCCAATCTATTTTCTCTTTTCTTATCGAACCTAATTCTTTTAGATATTTAGAGGATAAGAAAACTCCAATCATTCCTATTGGAATATTTATCCAAAAAATGGATCTCCAACCAAGATAAGAGGTTAAAAAGCCTCCTAGAACAAGACCCAATACTGAACCTAGGACAATTGCAATTTGATTTATACCTAATGCTTTTCCTCTTTCATTTGACTGAAATGAATCAGTTACAATAGCTACACTATTTGAAAAAAGAAATGCTGCACCTACTGCTTGAATAATTCTAAAACCTACTAATTGTTCTCCTGATTGAGATACACTACATAATGCTGACCCAAAAGTAAATATGATAAATCCCAAAGTATAAAGCTTTACTCTTCCAAAAATATCCCCTAGACGACCAAAATTTAAGAGAATAGATGCAGTAACAAGAGAATATCCGATAATTATCCAAACCATAGTAAATAGAGATATATCGAGTTCTGAGGCAATAGTAGGTAATGCTATAAAGATAATATTTAGATCAAGTGATGCAATAAGTGTCCCAAGTGTTGTATTTCCTAATGCTACCCATTTGTAAGAAAGATTTTGATTTCTCTTGCTATCGTTATGTTTAGAGTTAACCAATTAACAAATTGTTAGATATAACAAAACAAATAGTTTTGCTATTAGTCGTACTAATCGATCATTTTTATTTATTTATTATCAAACAATGATTTGATAGTCAACCTTCTAGCTTCATTTTTATTTCCATATATCCATTTGGTTGTGGCTCCTTTTCTGCTTCTTAGATAGCCTATTCAATTATAATGCGATGAAATGAAAGTGAACATACAGGATCCATTACTACCGCATTTCCTATTAGAAGAATGCCGACATCTACATCGACCAAAATCTATCACTTTCTGAGGACAACTACAACAAGGTTGAGTATCCAGTCAATACCACGAAAAATGCAAAAAGTTCAGATTCAAACCAATTTTTTGGATTTATTTCTTGCACTTTCAATTTATGGTCCAGCAATCTCTCACGTTGCCTGATATAAAAGAATTGTTCCATTGGATGTAATTTAACGGATCAGCCGCAGATACATTTGAGCTAACTTTCAATAATGTTACATCTCCACCATCAACTGTTCCTGTAATGAATGAAAATTCATTTCAAGCGAAAAACTTTGTACCTCCTATCGCTACATTCTATATTGTTGAGAATGGATACCATTTTACAGATCCTGCATGTTGTAAAATGCTCTCCATTTGGTGGCCAAGAATCTCACCGTAAGTTTTCTTCTGTATGTGTTAGACGAAATACCTGATTGGAAAACAGCTTTCTAATGACTACTTTAAAGAGAGACAAAATCTTTCACTTTACATTTAACAAAGATGGTACGGCTCTTGCGAACGAACCTGAAGAACTATTCCAATCCGAGAATCGCTATCATAATCTAGCCTTTGATCCTGATGGAAAGACAATCTACGTAATCACCGATATTCACGGAACCTGCTAATGCTCTGATGGAGGTGTAACTCATGTTCTATGGAACCCTAGTTTACTGTCTGTATTCAAATATCAAGGTTATAGCTTGACTACA
>DATFCH010000284.1:0-2568 GCA_035253345.1 Nitrososphaeraceae archaeon | reverse complement strand
TTCTCTAATGGTACTTGGACAGGATAACAAGGAAATATCTTCTACCTTAAAGATACCATTGAGCACTATTCAAAGAAGAACACGAAGAATATTGCAATCTGAAATGGTTCAAGTGGAATATCAACCAAATTTTAAACTGTTAGGTATTGCAAAAGGTTTGTTACACGTATATCTGCGTAATGGTCAACTACGAGATACAGCAGTGAAAATATCAGAAATGCAAGGTATTCTATCATCATCAATCCATGTTGGAAATTCAGATGTAGTTTCAGAATTTGTGTATGAGAATAGTGAAGACTTGGTAGATATTATAGGAACGATCAAGCAAATTGAAGGTGTAGATAGAGTTTTATGGTCTGAAGAAGTTTTCAAGGTACCTTCTCATAAAGAAAATGTAATGAGATCATTTCAAAAGTATTGGGGAAATACAAATTACAAAAATAACAATAACAATAACAATAACAAAGGAAAAAACAATCACAAAAATAAAAATAACAATAACAATAAAGGGAAAAAATAATAATAATAATAAAAATGAATGATAGAAAAATTAAAATAAATTAATATATTGTTCTGTAATCGACTACTACTTATTATTCTTTATTTCAAATGTATTGTAATAGCTTATTATTATCATCATCTGCTTTTTCTTTAACTAAAATAATTGAATTAATCTTCTTTCGTAATTCACTTAATAAAATAGGTTTGTATATTACTATTTTTTCGATGTCTGGAATGTGAATTTTGAGTCTTTGAATATATTCATTATTGGCAGTTATAAAATAAATCAAAACGTTATTATCAATTCTCCTTAATCTATGATATAACATCATTCCATCCATATTTGGCATTTTTAGATCCAATAAAATTAAGTCATATTCATATTTTCTAAATGAATAAAGGGCATCAATTGGATCTGTAAAAGCATTAACTTTATAACCATCATATTCTAAAAATAATTTAAATAGATCATTTATATCACGATCATCATCTATTATCATTATTTTTTTATTTTTATACATTATACCTACACATTAAAATAATTATCATCTTAGTTTATTAAGGTTAAAGATAATTTGGTTTATCTCTCAATAATGATATAATCTCTTAATTAACTTATCACAATATAAATATAAATGATATAGGATGTTAAAATACAACTCAGTGATTGTATCAGATTTAATCAATAAACTCTATTATGCCTAAAGTAACGAATTAATTGTTTAAATAGTTATATTCTGCTTTTTTATTTCTAATCTTTCTTATTTTTACTTTGATTTCGGAATATTGCTATATCTATTATGATTAAATATTAGATATGTCGATCTAGAATTTGCTTAAATTCGGTTTCAATTTTTATGATTATATGATATAACAAATAATTAATATGTATATAAGTGAAACAATTTACCAAAATATACCTAATCTTTAAATAATTAACTAGCAGTATAATACGTATATTATAATTGCAAAAAATAAATAAAAGATCTAATAGATCTTCTAACCATAATAAAAAGAATAATGATAGATTCCATCACGATAATACTAGCATTATCGATAATATCGATAAAAAAATAATTGAATTATTACTTTCCAATCATGATAACTCTGCTATCGCAAAGAAATTAAAAATTCCTTTATCGACTATTCAGAGAAGAACTAGAAAGTTATTTGAAAAAGAACTGGTATCAACAAAAGTTGAATTAAACTATCAGAAACTAGGCTATAAACGAGGATTATTACATGTTTATCTTCAAAAGGGTTTGATGGAACAAATTGGCAAGTCGATAGTTAAAAAAAGAGGTATCTTGTCTGTTTCAGTTCATGTTGGTAATTCTGATTTGGTTGCTCTATTTGTTTATAGAGATACGAAAGACTTGATTGAGACAATGGGTGAAATAAAAGAAATCGAAGGTGTTGATAGAGTCTTATGGTCTGAAGAGGTTTATTTTATAGCTCCACCATCAGAAAAAAATCTTTTCATTTAAAATTTAGGTTTATCTAAAATAGGTTTTGCAAATTTACTAGAATTAAATTTGAAAAATCAATTCCTCTTATATTTGATCATATGAATATAAAACAAATTTGTTTATACAATCAGAATGATTTCTTTCATAAATTTACAAAACAAGAGAAGAGGTACTCGATTAGTAAGGCAGAAGTATATAAAAAAATAAATGAATTATTAATGCCTCTACAATTGCAACTAAAATTAAAATAATGGTTACCAAGTGGTTTTCTAATTCATATAATCTATCGTTGATAATATTAAATATCATATATTTGGCATATTAATGATGTTACGTTGTAAAAGTGATAGGAAACATTATATATTTTATGATCTATAAATCTTTAGAGATATAATGTATCTTTTTTGTGGAGTATTTAACTAAGATGAAGAGTCCAAGTGAGAAAATCAACAACAACAATGCTAATAATTTTCTATCTCAAATGGATAAAACAGATTTTAAAATAATTTCTCTAATGGTACTTGGACAGGATAACAAGGAAATATCTTCTACCTTAAAGATACCATTGAGCACTATTCAAAGAAGAACACGAAGAATA
>DATFCH010000283.1:0-5771 GCA_035253345.1 Nitrososphaeraceae archaeon | reverse complement strand
ATTATATTTCAATAATTATTAATATTTTTGATTTGATTAAATTTATTATTAGCTCCTGTAATCCTAATTAAGTATATTTACTTATATAATATATGCCAAGAGGGGTTAAGAAAGGATTAGATACAAAAAAATTTGATGAATGTGTAGAAAAAGTGAAGGAAAAATCAGGAAAAAAAGTAAATCCCTATGCAGTTTGTAACGCCAGCATGAGTGGAAAAACAAAGGGTAAAAAAAGTAAATCAAAATAATTAATTGTTTATTAAGATCAGAATTTATTCCTGTTTTTAGATTTATTTAAGAAACTATACTTTAAAATTAGTTACAATAATTAACATTTAAATCAAACCTAACCAAAATTGCTGGTACACAAAAATTTAACAAATCTAATATTTTTTAAATGTATAAAAAGATATTTGAATTCTAAGAATCCTCTTTCATCTTAACACTATTTTGCTATGTACCAACCTACTAAATGATGTTATATATTAATAAAATATGTTAGACATTTAAATTTATGACAAAATTAGGATACTGGGCTTCACAGGAACAATATTCAATGAATGATTTGTTAAAATTTGTAAAAGAAGCTGAATCAGGGGGATTTAATCAAACCCTTACAAGTGATCATTTTCATCCATGGACACATACTAATGGCTATGGTAACTTTACATGGATTTGGTTAGCAGCTGCAGCCGAAAGAACTAAAAATATGAAATTCATAACTGGGGTCACTGCAGCTGTCTATAGATATAATCCTGGTATAATAGCACAAGCATTTTCATCATTAGACGTATTATATCCAGGGCGTATTGCCTTGGGAGTTGGTACGGGAGAAGCGATGAATGAAGTCTCTCTAGGATTTGATTGGCCTTCTGCTGATACAAGATTAGAACGCACAAAAGAGGCTATTCAGATAATAAAAAAATTATGGAATAAAGAAGATAACAATGAAGAAAAAAAGTCATCATCATCATCATCATTATCATTAACTAAAAATGAAGATGAAGATGGTGATTTTGTAACTTTTGACGGTCAATATTTCAAGGCAAAAAATGCGAAGTTGTATACTCCACCTTCCACAAACATTCCCCTTTACATGGCAGGATCTGGAAAAGAAGCTATACAAACTGCAGCTAAATTAACCGATGGATTGATCACTACTTCAAAACCAGATAATTCAAATGATGCATTTGATATTTTTAATAAAGCAGCAATTGAAATAGGAAAAGATCCTGACATATTAGAAAAAATAGGTAAACCTGTATTTTCATATTCTGAAGATTATGACAAGGCTTTCAAATCATGTGAATTTTGGAGAACTTCAAAAATAGATAATGCTTTTGATAGAGATATAAATGATCCACGAGTACTTGAAAAAACAGCAAAGGAAGAAGTATCAGATGAAGAATTAAAAAAATCGATACTGATAGTTACATCTATAGAAGATTTAATTAAACCAATAGAAGAATATTTCAAAGCTGGATTTACGCAGGTATATACGCATAGTACAAGTCCAAATGAAATAGAATTTATTCAAGAATTTACACAAAAAGTCTTACCATACTTTAAAGAACAAGAGTTAAAATAATTTTTATTTTAATAGCAACGTTAATTCGATATTGATATTAATTAAATTAGCATCAATGAAATTAGTATTAAATAATAATTATTATTATAGATTATTATTAATTCAAATTAGAATTATTTTTTGAATATTATAGTGGATAGCGAGATCTTAGAAATTTCAAATACTTTATTATTATCTACTATAGTTTCAAGTGCATTTCTCTTTGGTGCACTTTTATCAATTTTTATTCATTTTCCTGAACGAATTAGAGCTGACTTGGCTGCTCTTTCAGCCGGAATTTTCTTTTCAACGATATCGTTTTCTTTAATAGATGATGCATTAACAGAAGGTTCTTTTGTTACCATGGCAGTTGGCTTCCTGAGTGGGGCAGTTGTTTTTAGTGTTATAAATAGAATACTTCAAAGGACAAATTTGGGGAAAAGCAAGAATATTAATAAATCTAAAATTGTTATCATAGGTACCTTTCTTGATAGCTTTCCAGAAAGTATATTTATCGGAGTTATTATCGCTTTAAATCTTCAAGGATTAATGGCTGCGGTTTTGGCATTATTTATTGGAAATATAACAGCCACAATGGAAGGAGCTAAACGAATGGTTGATGCATCAGAGAGAAAAATAAATATCCTTAAACAATGGTCTATTGTTTTTGTTATAGTTACTATTGGTGGTCCATTGGGATGGTATTTAGAAAAACCATTAAATCCCGAACAGTTATCTATGATCATAAGTTTTGCAGCTGGAGCACTTATGGCCCTTATTACGGAAGAACTTATACCCCAAGCGTATAAAAGAGTAGAACTGCATATTGGATTATCTGCCTCTTTTGGTTTTATTATCGCATTGGCTTTATTCCATTATTTGTAGTAAATTAATTTGTGAATAATAGAATCTTTATTTGCCTCTCTCTATTGGTACAATAACGATTCTACACTAGTTATAAAGATTTAGTTTTTTTCTATGATTTTAGATACAAAGAATAATTTTTATATTCATTTTGAAGATCAGGTATAATTTAAGCTGTTATTGCAGTAATCAAGAAAGCAAAAATAGTTTTAACTATATAAAAAAGAATTATAGTTCAACTACTTATTTTGTTATAATGTTCTTTACAGAGTGGAATTATTTGTCCGTTTAGGGAAATGTTGTCAGTCGCAATTTTATTACAACGTCTTCCTGCATCAGGTAGCCCTTTATAATTTGCGTAGATTCCATAATCACATTCCATATCATTTATTTGGTTTTTCATTCAACTTCTCCAAATAAGAAATCAAGTTAATAAGGTTATTGTAAAAACCGAACCATCTCAGAAACGGTTGCTACCAAAAGAGGCTATTGAACCATATGAAAAAAAATCATACAACAGGTTATATGTATTTTAACAGAATTTAATAATGTAAACAACCGGAGAATGAACAAGATATGGATATGTAATCATTCTCCAGAAGATTAAATAATATTTTATGCAGGTGAATAAATATCTTTTATAGTTTATTTAATAATTAAGAAATATACTTGTGGTGAAAAGTTAAAAGGAAATTTTTTTTCCCTTTAACTAATCAACCACAGTGACAGAGAATTGTGGATTCATAAGTTGTATCTGCATTGATAAAAGGATATCGTTTTTTATACTGAATATAGGAACAAAACAATCTGATAACAATAACCGAAGAATGAATGGATGACTTTGGGACATAATCTCATTCTCCAGGTTGGGTGAGAAATTCGATCTGTTCAACAAAACGACATCCATATCTGATTTAACTATTTAGATAAATATAAACAGTTAAAAGTTAAAGGAATATTGTCAGATTATTACAAAATTCCGGAGAATATTGTGGACTATGCGGATAATAATTCTCCGGATTGTGCATGTTACTCACTAGAGTATCCAAAAGCAGATCTCTATTGTTTATAATAATTTGAGGTAAATTATAAATTATTTTTATTAAATACTTCAAGAGAATGAATGAGAAACAGAACTATTATAAAGAATTTTCCAGAATTTTAGTTTTTCTTATCATCTTGGTATCAATAAAAGTTCTATATTCTTTATAAAAACTTGATAAAAATTATTTATTTGACAATAAAGTCCGGAGAATATCAGCAATGGATAATCAAATAAAATATTCCCCGGAATTTGTATAAAGGTTCTGTTTGGAGATCTCCGTGCTAAAAGATTATCTATTGTTTATAAAGGTTTGATATATATTATCATAATTTGACAGTATTATTTAACAGATAACTATTTCGAGATAATATTTAAGGAAAAAAATCGGATTACGCATAGATATTTTAAGACATGATATACTAGGTTCTGGTTAGATCTCGACTGAAACTCAAACTAGGAACAGATGTAGAGCACGAGCCCCAATGAACTTCATTTAATGTTTAAAAAGAGAATTTAATGCATCATGATTTTATATAAGCTTTATTAAAAATGACCATTTACCATAATTGAATAGAATAAAGTTATAGAATAAAACCATTAGCAAATCGGTAAAACCAAATAATACTATTCTTGAATTTATTACTTCATTTCTTTTAATTTTTGGAACTTAATTACAAGACCATAGGTCCAATAGAGTTAGTTCTTTCCTTCTTTTCTCCTTCTCTCACGATACAAACAATATTACATTCTTTAACATACGAAAAGGTTTTTGCTAATTTTTGAAAATCTACAATATATTTTTCTATAGTTTCATTAGTTTCATATTCATAAAATGCTTTATCATTGATGATTAGTTCTATTGTTACTTTGGTAGGCATTCTTTTCTAAAACATATTTTACTATAAAAATATAGAATAAACTTTTTTCTGAATATTTTTCGGATATTTATTACAAGGTTTGCGATCGATATTATCGTTAGTATTACTCATCTTCTTGTTCAATCCATCCCTCTTGTTTGACCAATTTTTCAAATTCTTCATGTGACATTATTTTTATTTCCCAATTCTCCATTTTTCAACTACGTTGCAAAGCGAACATAATCACCTTCAAAAACTGCGAATATTCCATTATTTTTTAGATTTGAGATTTTTTAATTAATTAATCTATTACTTTAGTGATATTATTATTTATATAGAATACTGTGAAACAGATATCAGGATTATTTAAAACAAAATGAAAGATAATTAACAAAAGTAAATCCCTAGCTAATCTAGTTAAAGATTTGATATGAAAGTTTTATTAAAGATATAGTCAAGGTAGGTACAATAAATCATGACCAATACAGGTTTTGAGTTAACCGAGGAACAGGTAGATATCATAGGAAAAGCAGGAACCTATTTGGAAACTATTACGAATTTTTCGGAGTGGTGTACTAAAAATGTAGAGACTATAGACTTACCAGAAACCTATTCTATAATGAAAGATTTTGTAAAGAGTAATGAGCATATTATTAAAAAAATAAACAAAGTTAAACCCTCTTCCTGATTATAAAAATACTATATACAATTTACTTTTATTTATAAATGGAATTCTACTCCAAATAGAAAGATATTTTTTCATTATTCTGATTTTGAGACAGATCTAAAATATTTTGATTGACTGTAAAATTTTTTTCGTATTTTAAAAAAAAGTAAAAGTTATTTACTACTTTCCTAAGTCTTCTAATCCTTTTCCTATACTCCCAACTATATCTTTGGCACCTTGAGTTATTTTGGAGCCAATTTCGCTAGCATTACCTTGAATTGCTTCACCAGTTTGATTCGCACTTTTTTGCATACTTTCACCTGTCTGATTAGCTGATTGTTCCACATCTTGCATGGTCTGATTTGTTGCTTCAGATTGTGCAAACGTGGGAATGGAAAATGTCATCAAAGAAAACGTAGTTGCTAGCATTACTACTGCGGGAATTATTAGGAAGATTTTATTTTTTATCCTTTTCAATCTACTACTCTTTCTTTGGCTTTTTCTGCTTCATATTCTGCTCCGGTATCTCTATCTGGATCTTCTATTTTTTTGCCTAATGCTTTAGCACCTGCTTTTATTTTATCGTCTAGACCAACATCTTTGTCTGTTTCTATTTTGATATCTTTTTCTTCAGTCATTGTAATTGTTAATACTTAATAGTATTTATACAAGTTAATGTAAGAGGTCATTTCTAATTCTATAATGATTTAGAAATTCATGTATATTATTATTATTATGTTTTATCTCAATAAAAGCAATTTCTATATAACC
>DATFCH010000282.1:0-2022 GCA_035253345.1 Nitrososphaeraceae archaeon | reverse complement strand
TATTAAATAAAATAAATAGGAGTAGAATTTGAATTTTATTAATGATATCGATTGGAATGATGTTATAAAAAAGGAAGCAAGAGGATATAATAATACAGAGTTAGGAAAAGTACAAGAAGTCAAAGATAATTATATAATAGTTCAAAAAGAAATAATAGACAAGAAAAAGTTTTACATTCCAAAACACAAAGTAGAAGGTTACGATGGTAAAATTTTAAAATTTAGTTTATCAGATGTTAATTTAAATGAATATCAAGTAGAACCGTCAAATAATCAATATTTTGAAAATCTTGATAAAGTTAAAAGAGAAATAACAGTTCAAGATGCAGATTTTAAAAACAAAACCATTGCAGTGAGAAATAAAGAAATTCCATTACAAGGCGATAATACTGCTAATAATTATATTTTTAGAGACCTTATTAACAAAAAAGCCAGAGGACTAGGTAATGATGCATACTTAGGAGAAGTAAAACAAGTATTCGGAGAATATATCATAACAGAAAAAGAAACTATAGATAAAGAAAAATATCAACTTCCTAAAAGCTTATTAAAACAAACGGATAATATCGGTGATACTATATATTTTAACATAACAATAGAACAAGCACAACAATTTAAGAGAAAATAAATTTAATAATGAGATTTTTAAATGTAGGTATGTACTAAGACAAATATAAACAGTTTTTATAAATTACTGTTTGAATATCTTATTCCTTTCAAACTAATTCTAGGATAAAATATTGTTAGTCATGTCTTTTACTGATAAGCTTGATCCATATTTATCGAGTTATTCTATTAAATCAAAAACGTGGATAAATTCTACAGTATGAGTAGGAATTAATTCTCGTTTAAATAATTTGTTTGCCTCTTCATTTTGATAATAGCTAATTGTGACAAAATCTGCGACTACCTGAATATTTATAGTTTCACAGTTTTCATTGGAGTTCAAGACATTAAATTCTTCAATTACTTTGGCATTGGGATTATTCTTTTGACTTTGTAAAAATCTTATAACAATATTTTTTACCTCTGTACCATGGAATTTAATTACTTTTTTGTTATTCTTTTTCATAAAAATAAATGTATTCTATAACCAAAAAATGTTTCCAATCATTTTAAGAATTAAGGAATTAAATCTCCCTATGGTTTAAATTTAATATCGCTAAAACTTAGGTCCTTTTTTTCAATTTTCCTTTTTGAGAAAATAGCTTGATCTGTTAGTATTTCCTCATTACGGTAAACCTTGGCAATTTCATTAAGATTTGCGGGATCGATTAAATAATCTATCCCATTATTATCCTCTTTTGCTTTTTTGAATACAGTAGTAGTTACTGTAGGAATTGGAGGTTTTATTTTTGTATATCTAAACCTGTTTTCTTTATTCGCGAAGATATCTTTATTTTTAATTATATTTTTGTTCCAAGTAGCTATATCAGGTGAATCATCAATATCTATGATATCCGTTGATATTTTTGCATTATTTGCCAAATTCAACTTCGTAGTAGCTGTTAGTTTGGATGATCTTTTTTTCTTGGATGATTTTATCTTACGTTCTTTCTGAAGAGAGTTATCGTTATTAGTATTAAACTCAATATGTCCTTTCTCTGTATTCATCTGATGTAAGATATGAAGAATAGTTTATTTCAGTTATATTTGATATACAATTGGGCTCTGGAGATATGAAAATAAGATTGTTCTATAAGATTCATCTCAACCATTTAAAACAAATGTTTATGATTTTGGCAATCTGCCATTTTATGAAAAATTAATACAATAACAAAATTATCTTAGATCTCAAATTTTACTATATTCATTTATATTAACCATTATAAACAAAAATTAAAATTAATTTAGTGGTTGAAAATCTTTTCAACCTTCTCTAGAATGAATTAATGCACTAGAATTTAATTGAATAGTCTTTAGAATTCTATATTTGATATTTATAATGTTTTTAATTATCTTATTGTAGTCATATTTTAAAGATCAATAGTTACAAAAAATTGAAGAATTTCTTATAACGAT
>DATFCH010000281.1:0-10084 GCA_035253345.1 Nitrososphaeraceae archaeon | reverse complement strand
TATTCTTGCATTTTTTTATTTTGATTCTTTATTCTCTTTAAATGTCCTTTTTCATCTCTTTCCATTTCAAACTTTGCAATTACTTCATTAAACTTTTTATTTAATTCATTTATTTTTTGTGAATATTCTTTTGACATTATTCTACCTTCTTTATTTGCTTCTTCATATTCTTGTAATTTAGTAGTTAGTAGTTGGTTCTTCTGTTCTAATGAATAATATTTTTGTTCTAAATCTTCTTTTAAGTCTTGAATTACCTTCTTTTGTCTATTTTCTTCATTGATTGTAACTGCATTCATAACTTGGATATATCCACTCATTTTATCAGATCCTTCTAGTAAATCTGTAACAGTTGGTTTAAAATATGATTTTTCTAATCCAGTATCATGATTCAATAAAATATTTGTGTATAATGGTGAAAGTCCTTCTTTTATCACTGCAGTTTCAAAAAATCTTCTAAAGGAATGGGTTTTAGTTGTTATTGTAAAATTATCGGTATTTTTCTTTATACCTGCATCTATATTAATTACATGTTCTATCATTTTTGTGAACGATCTATAATGTAAAAATATAGGTTTTGCAGATCCTATTCTATTTCTTGTATTGAATTGTTCTCTAATCAAAGGGTGTTCAGGTCTAATTGTTTCACCGTTTCTTTTTCTAAATTCGATGTAATTGTCTATTTCTTTTCTACATTCCTGGGAACAAAATGTATAATATTGCTCAGAAGTATTTTCATAAACAATAATTTGATAAATTCCATATTTGTCAATTGGAATTAAATTTCTCAATCTCAAATTTTCGAATGCACCAATACGAATTCCAGAACTGCACATTAACAATATCATAATACGAGCGCGTTGGTCATGTGCAGAATTTACCATTTTATGAATTTCGTCTATCGTATATCCTCTAATTTCATTTTTCTTTATATTGTCTCTTCTATTTCCTTTGAACTTTACAAGTTTCTTGGAACAACGTAAATCAAAATCATTGATATCAAAAAAATGTTTTAGTGCTGCACAAGTAGAATTTATTGTAGATAGAGTTAGTTTTCTTTTTCTCATATCTAGTATAAAATCACGAACAAAATTCTCCATTGTTTTTGTATCATACATCAATAATTTCGAAGAGTCATTATCTTTAATTTGCATAAAAGAAAGAAAATGAATCAATGATTTTTTATAACTTTTTTTAGTATGTTCAGATTGTAATGAGTTTATAAAATTAAGGTATGCTTCATCTCTTCTGTCTACATCATTTTGATTTTCATGCTCAGAAATTTGACTTTTGGATAAAGTTTTTCCTTGTGCTTCTTTTTCTTCCCACGTCAGACTTAACCAATTCTATCTTAAGAGAAATATACTAATTATTATAGGTAATACATGATTCCAATAATTATATTTATTGATGCTTTGTTGCATAACTATGTTTTCGTTTATTTTGATTAAAATAATGAGTTTTCTATTATATAGAGAATATATATTAGCAATTTGTTCCTGTCAAAAATTTATCTCGTATTATCGATTTTCATAGTTGTGCAACAAGGAATTTATTGATATAAGAATTACAATGAGACTCAAATTATAAATAGATAAATAAATGGTGGAAGAATGAATAGGCCTTGGTTAAATCAAATTATTAGTTTATAAATATTATATGAATTATTATTCTATTATAATTAAAGGTGAGTAGTATACTGCAATTTTGGAAAAAAAAACAAGAATATTGCGTTCTTTGTAAAAGGGAACTTAAACGTAAGTACAAACCTCATAAGGAATGGGATATAACTGGAATGTTATGTAGTGATTGTCACATTATTAAGATGAAGGAATATATCTCAAAGCAACAGATTGAAAAAGAAAAGATAGAAAGGGAATTAAATACCTGTTCGATTTGTTTGCGTCTTGTAAAATCTGAAACAGATCTGATAAAACCAAAATGGCAATGGAATCTAGAACGTGGTACTATAATGTGTAAGAGTTGTTATGAAAAAAAGGAGAAAGAATTTGAAAAAGAACGAAATTACTGCTCTATATGTGGAACAAATTTAAAATTTATCAGATATAATCCAAAACCAAAATGGAGAATATCTGGACAACTTTGCAGAAAGTGTTGGGATCAAAGAAATGAATTACAATAATCAAAGATAAAGTTATATTTTTAATTTATTAATTTAAAGTAATAGAAAATTCAATTATTTACAATCTTACTAGAATTATACAGATAGAGATTTTCAAAAATGATAAGTATTAAGTTAGTTACATAGCAACACTACGAAATATCTACAAAGATCTTTATATGCATTAGTCATACGATGGAAAAAATATCTATCCATTATATTAGTTCATCGTTTTCCATTTCAAGTTATGACTTTATTGTGTAAAATAAAAAATATACATAAAATAATTTAATGGCAAACATTTTTCTAAAAAAATTGTAAATAAAATAACTAACAATTGAATCGACCAATAAATATCTCTGATTAATTTATATATTATATGATACTAAATGCTCCTGGGTATGATATATATACTAAATGATTCTGGGTATGATATACATCAGTTTAATTATATTTAACTAATATGAATAAGTCAATAATACATTTGTTAGGCGTATTGATAGATTTATTGTAATTTGGTTTTAACAATAAAAGTAATGTAAATGTTATTGCTCTGCAGGACGAAAATTATCCTTAACATTATAACAAAGGATATACAAACGACATGGAAAATTACTACGAAGATTTGAGGTATGCAAATATGGGTTATGTTGTTTAAGAACAAGAAAGATCGTCCCAAAACAATGACTACAAAAGAGACTATTCATCTACAAACCAGCTTACAACCAAGAATACAAATCATATGAAAATAATGACTATAAACCCAAAGAGAAAGAACAATAATATCAATTGTAATACCATCAATTATAATCCTAACAGTTTTTCTATAGGAAATCTCTGTATTGGTAACAGTGTCATAGGGAAAATCTTGATTTATGCAGACTAAAATTTATAATTCACATTGTTTGATAGGTAATTGGGGGCTCATAGTTCAGTTTGGATAGAATGGCTGCCTGCGGAGCAGTTGGTCGTGGGTTCAAATCCCTCTGAGCCCGTAGTATATGTGGGTTCATATAATTGAGAATGAAAATAAATTTCAAGGAAAGAGGGGATTAATCCAAAATGGTAGCAAAGTTATCTACAACTATTAACAAAATTCAGAATTTATCTAGTTCTTCTAACATCAATATATTAAATGAATTTCTATCATATATGAAGTACAATGGTTCGTCAGAAAGACATCAAAACAATACTCTTGCTGTAATGATTGAATTTTCTAATTATTTTGGCTTTGGTTTTACTTTTAATGCCTCATCACGGCTATATAATTAGTTTATTGCCTATCTGTATTTTATTTTTATTTACAAAATCACTATTGACTTCAAGGACATACTTTGCAGGTAATTTAGAACGATAACTTGGACATTTATCGCTTAAGCATGGTTTAGCATTTTCTTTAATATCTACAATCTGAAAATTTTTATCTATAAATATTATATCCAAAGCAATATATGTATTTTTCATCCAAAATGAACGATATTGTTCATCATCAAATACAAATAACATTCCATTATTCCATTCCAAATTTTTTCTAAACATTAACCCTCTTTGTATTTCATAAGGGTCATTTGCTATTTCTATATATATAGGATTTGTAATTGTTTTATCAGTTGTATATTTATCATTATCAATAGTATTGACATCATTGTCTATATTATCTAATAATATTCTGATATATGGCTTCTTTAAAACAATTTGATGTGGTTCTATTCCTACTGCGATATTACCAATAACTAGGCTATTATGATCATTTTTATCAAAATTCTCTTTTTTTATTGAGTTATCTTCATTAATATTTTTTATTTGAACAATATCTTGTGTTTGGTCTACTTTGTTAAAGTCAAAGATAGGAAGAATTCCTTTAATAAAACCTATATTGACTAGTCTTTCAAATCGTGCTTTAACTGTAGGTATAGTTATTCCTGTTTCTCTTGATATTTGACTGAAAGATTTCCTTCCATCTTTTAAAAGTGATTTTATAATGGCTATGTCAGTGGCATCTAGATGAAAAGGCAAGATGTGTTATAATATTCAGAACATAGTAGTTAAATATCATTTACACTTATAAAATTCTATCAAACTCAAAAGTAAATAATGTTTTCAGGTTTTATTTTTTTATTACAAAAATAGTCAAAATTTATTCTTTAATAGTAGTGCTACTATTGATGTTCCAATGAATGGTGCAGTAAGATAAAGCCATGAATCGATAAAATAACCCGATACAACAGCAGGTGCCAAAGAACGAGCAGGATTCATAGAATCTCCAGAAATCAAGCCAAACACATCGTAGTTGAAGGCGGATATATACTAACTAATATATTTCCTAACAGTGGACCTTATATGACAATCCCTAACGGACCTTTGACTTATTTAGTTACTTTTTTTGGGCGAGAGGATTATGCTTATCAAGTATTAGTGGGGGGAATGTAAGATTCCAGGCTTATGCATGATGCTTTGACAATCCACCAGCCCACATACATTAATTCTATTTTTTATTTATCGTCGAGCTAATTGTTTTTCATTATTATCATTAGTCAACCAAAAATAAATATTTAGAATAAAATTGTAATATCTTATTTATTATTTATCTAACCACAAAAATATATAATATAATATTTCAAAAAGTATACCTAACCCCTGCATTAGTAAAGTTCAAATCCCTCTGAGCCAAATTAATTTGTTAATTTATTCAATAATTAGGATTACAGGCAAATATGACCGTCAAACCTCTGAGCCCATAGAGTAGTCTGGTTCAATAACATTTTAACAATAGTATGAACATATTCAGTCTATCAATATAGTGTTTTGAATTCCTCACGGAACTAATAAAATAATTAAAAGAAAGGATATTTCAAAATAAAAGAATAGTTAGCATTTAGAAAATTTTCGGAAGCAAAAACATTCGTTCATTCATTAAAACTAAAAAATCTAACTGAATGACGGGAATACTGAAGTCTGGCAAAAAACCTAATGATAAAATAGATATCCTGAACGAGTTTATAAAAATGCAAATATAAATTATTACTATTATTTTCAAATCTTCATTGACTTAACAAATTATTTTTATATTTCTTTTTGAATTTCTAATTATTTGGTAATAACGACTACGACTACCAATAAACAAGAAGATAAAAAAAATGAATCAACTTATAAAATTATTACAGATGAATATGCTAAAGATGCTTTTAGTTTTATAAAACAGAGTAAAAGATTAACTAACATTATTGTAAATTCAAAAGCCAGATTCACTGTAGGAATTTTTGGTGGATGGGGAACAGGAAAAACTACTATGATACAAATTATAAAAAATTGTCATAAATAAAAAGACAATATAAAAGAAGATACATTGCCTCATTGAACTGATCGGTAATTATAACTTTGAATTTTATCTATCATTTCATGTAGATTTTGTGCTAAATCATATTCATTTGAAAATTCTAGACTTTAGTTTTCTAAATCCCATTTAATATTCCCTATCCCTTACAGATTAGTGAAGGCATGGGATAATCTATTTAAGCTCAGCTGGCAATAATTTTTCCACTAATTGCGGTGGGAACATCTGCTTCATTTGTTGGATTATTAATTCTTGTGCTTCTGGAGAGGCTTCCCTTAGATTTTGTTGACTACGCTGAATAATTAATTCTAGTTCTTCTGGAGAGGCTTCCATTATCCCTTTTTGAGCCTCCTGTTGTAAAAATGGTAATATCATTTTTTGATGGTCTGGAGATAATTGATTAATTTCTTGCTCAAGCTGCATTGCCTGAGAGTTATTAATATCTTCTTGACTGGATACATATGGTATAGCAATTATCACCATACAGGAACTAAAAATGATAGAGATACTAAGTATTGAATTAATGAATCTTCCTATACTCATTGTAGTATTGTTTTTTTTTAGGATATAAAGGTATAAGTAAAAAATATTTTTTGTATAGCTTTAAGAATTTAGTCAACTTTTAATCAACCATGGAAAAAGATAAAAAATTATAAAATGATATTCAAATTATGTAGAAAAAGGTTCATTCAAAGAAATCAATTACAAAGGTAAAAAGATTTTAGGTAAAAGTTTGCAAGGTCGTTCATCAGTATATGAATCGCTTGAATTATAGAATTATAAGTTTCTAATAATAAAAGCTAAAAAGTATACTGAAACTATGCATTAGCAAGGTTCAAATCCCTATGATCCAACGAATTTGTTATTTTAATTAATTAGGATTACAGCCAAAAATGACCGTAAAACTTCTGAGCCCGATTAATATGTCTTTAAAAGATAGAAACAATAGAGATAATTAACTTCAGTAATATCTTGCATAAACTATTTTACATTGACCTATATTGTGAATTGAAGTGGAACAATGGAGTTAAACAAGTAAAACTAAATTTCTACCACACTATGAATGATCCACTCCGCATGTGTACAAAAAGTATTGAAATCCTGTTCTGTAACCAATATCCGAGATATCCTACTTGCTGGTAGATGTAACCACTCATTGCATATTTGGTTATAAAAAAATGTAAATCGGAAAATAACTATGAATAAAACAACTCAAAAACGTTATCATAATCGTTTAAGCTTTTATCGAATACGTTATTTTGTAAGAACAGTTACTTCATAATCATTGTGATAAGGTTGTTGCATTATACTATATGTTTCATTGGTTGGGTATTTTCTCGTGTAATAGCGGTAACATCCAACAATTTTCAAATATCACTATATTGGACTGTACCTGTGCTTCTCTCTCAGAGTAAATAAGTAATTCCTTGTCACTATTTGATACGTTTTCGTCTTTCTTGAGTTCTAGATCTAAAATAGCACTCGAATCTATAACAAATATCACAGAGTCCTTACTTAAAGGTCTGTAAAGTCGTTGGAAATTGAATTTAGAATGCTTCTCCAATTCAAAAGCTAACTCTCTCAATCGGTCTGTTCCAGGAATAAGTATTCTAACATCTACGTTAAGTTCAACTAATATTTTTATCAACTTGTAGATTTCAACTTTTATTTTAAGATAAATTCCTTCAGTAGAAATCAAAATTAATATATCGTCATGTGTGTTTCTTAATATGTTCTCTATCTTATGATTGATAATCTCTGGACTGGTAAAGTGTTCTAGGTATCCCTCATCTTTTTCAGACATATTTGATGTATGATTATTAGTTGTTTCATTCCATAGTTTTTCGAGAAATGGATACCGCTTATCTAATGCATCTTGAATATTATTTTTGATCTTTACTGACATTCTATTATACCACAAAAGACCTGTTATAAGCACTAGATAAGCAATGGGGTATACCAACCACCAAATCCACTCTTGTTGGGCAAACGTATTTTCATCTACTAAGATTTCATGAAATACATATCCTGCATCACCCAACATAGCTATGACTATAAATAAAGATATCAATATTCTATGTAGTAATAGAATATCTCCTCGTCTCAAATTCCAAATTATTACATTTGCTGGTACCAGTAATACTCCATCACCTACAAGATACAAATTACTAACAATAACGGTTGTTAGATCAAATCTTTCCCCATTGTTAGCTTGGAGTGAGAAATATATCAAAAGTCCTATTAGGACACTAGTAGAAATTAGTGAAATAAACACAGATCGTAGTCTAATAATTCTTGCTTGCTTCCAGACCCGAAACGAATGATAAAAATGGTAGCTTAAAAAAATATAACCTGACAACCAAAAGAAGTCGGCGATTGATGGATATGGTGTTTCAATTCCTAATCCAAGTTCAAAGTATGCCCAAATCGAGTGTGCGGATGCCCATAATGCTAAACCAATAACAAGGGATAAATAATATCTACCCTCCTTTGAATTGAAACCCAGTCTTAGTACTGTAATTAGTGATATCGCTGTACTTGGAAATATCGTGATCAGGTTTGCAGTGTTGGTAAACACTGATGATTTATCTGGAGTAGTGGCTAAAAATAGATACAGGCTAAGAAAAATCAAGATTACAACAAATAAT
Source organism: Nitrososphaeraceae archaeon (assembly GCA_035253345.1). Taxonomy (GTDB): domain Archaea; phylum Thermoproteota; class Nitrososphaeria; order Nitrososphaerales; family Nitrososphaeraceae; genus TH1177. The sequence continues at coordinate 1,983 of DATFCH010000281.1, read as the reverse complement.
GTTGTAAGCAATATTATGCCAGATGTTCTGACATCTGCAGTCAATATTCTATTGACATTAAACAACATATCTTCTAATTATTGGCATATCATATAATTATAGATTATTTATAACAAATGCCTAAAAACCAGTTCTGATCGGTAAGATATTAAACACATTTCTATCCACTACAGCCAAATCCAACTAATGCAATTAGTATGATATAGGAGTATGATGAGTTAATTGTATTCTTGTTGGAGTAAAAAAGTAATTAGATTCAACGATAATACATCCCAACGCTCTATGCATTTTGTATCACGAAAAGAAAATACTGTCATACCATTGACTCTTAATTGTTTATCGGTTGGCTGAATGCCCATAAATTCACCTTTGTGCGTGCCAGTTAGGTTGTATCTGCATGCAACCTTGTTTCCTTCGATAATGATATCATCAAACATAATTTTTATATCTGGAAATGCGTTCCACAAGAGATTAATGAATTGTTTAAAACCTTCCTTGTTGGTTGGAAGATGTGGAGGGAAACCATGAATTATCAAGGAATCATCATAAAAATCAAAATAAGATGATTTTCTATTCTGAGGATTGTTAAACGTGTCTCCCAATTGTCGGACAACTTCTCTTAATGGTTCAACTGATGACATTATTGGAATGTGTATGGCTATTTTAATAAGTATTTCCCACTCCTACATTGCACTCCAAGCCGAGATGACTGAAAGATTATTACGGATAAGTTAAAAGAAGAGTACCTTTGATTTTTAAAGAATAGTTTTTATACTTTAGATAAAGATAGATTAAAAATTATTACAAAATAAAATTTTTATTAATTCTTAGATCGATAACTTATTGAATCTCATTTGACGTTTATTGTCTTTTTTTGGGCTAAAAAATTGTGTCAAAAACAATTTACACACCTCTGATCCCGATGGGATATTAGTTCTATAAATCGATTCACTCAGAAAAAAAATAAAATTAAAAAATAAAAGGTGAATCGAAATAGAAACATAACAACAAATTATAAATCTAAATATGGAAGAATCTACTGCATATTCTTTATTTTTGTATGCGTTTAGATCTCCAGTAACCAAAGATTGTTATCTAAGAAGAATGAAAACATTCTTTAATTTTATAAATTTCCTTCCCGATGGAAACTTAGAAGAGAAATGTAATCTTTTTACTATAAAGGGATTGGAAGATCCAAAATGGGCATTCAATAATATCATAAAATTTTTTGCAATATCAGAAGGAAAGAGTAGAAAAGACAGAAATTTCAGCAGGAACCCCTCGGAATTTTATAAAAACAATAAAATTATTCTGTGAAATGTCAGAACTTACTATTTCTTGGAAAAAAGTTACTAGAGGACTTCCCAAATCAAGAAAATTTGCCGATGATAGAGCACCGACTACAGATATCATATGACAGATCTGTGACTATCCAGACAGGCGTATAAAGTGTATTGTGTATACAATGGTATCTTCGTGAATAAGATTAGGAGCATGGGATTATCTTAGATGGAAAGATATTCAACCAAGAGAACGTCAAGGTAGGATAGTAGCAGCAAAAATCATTGTTTATGCAGGAGAGGCTGAAGAATATTTCTCTTTCATAACTCCAGAGGCCTATCTAGAACTCAACAAGTGGATGCAATATAGACAAGATAGTGATGTAGAGATTAATGGATAGGTTACTTGTTGAAAAATTTAATTTAAAGATATATGATTAATTAATAATATGATTTTTTTTAAAAGAGAAATGCTATTAAATATCCTATGCTTATTAGCTTATATCAAGATCACTTTTCGCAGAATAAGTAATTTCTGTTTCTAAAGTATCAAGAATATCAAATATTCCTATACTCAGTTTTTATATTTTAATTTGTTATTACACAAAATTGAATAGTCGAATTTTATAATCATTGCGTTGATATCGACCATAAGCATGCATACCTTGTGTTAAACTGTCAATTTTTGATTATTTTAATATAG
>DATFCH010000280.1:0-11800 GCA_035253345.1 Nitrososphaeraceae archaeon | reverse complement strand
GATCCGTTTAAATTCCCTAGTTATAATATAAAATAAAGAACATGATTGTGGAATGGATTTAGTGGTAAGCGTATCTATCGACATTGCTGAAGTCTAATTGATTTTGAAGTTTATTTAATCCATACCTTAATTTTTTTCATGTTGATATCATTTCAAACCTTTTATACGTCATTTTTCTATATACTTTTTCCTTCCTTTTAATAGAGTGATAATCATAAATTGTATTTCTCTATCATTTTCAGGTAACCTTCCATATTTTTCTCTATAATATTGACATAAACTGAATACCACTTCTGGTTTTAATTCTAATAGCATTTGTTTACATACTTTTTTTTATATTATTCAACCTTTCTAATACTAATATATCATATAACAAAAATTCTTGTATACTGATTGTTCTAACTTCTGATAAGATTTTGTATCAATCAGTTTATTCCAAAAAAATCCTATTAAAAATTATCTTAAATTTCTAACTATTAGTATGTCCACTAATTTGATCCAGCATTTTTAATATGTTACTTGTTTTTTATTATCTATTTCCTATCATATTAAAGTGGTTATTCGGATTAATCATGCCAATAAAATTGATTTATTTTTTTAACATTGTTATATCCGTTTTTGTAGAAGAAAGAAGGACATAAGCTTTCATTTATGCATTATAACCGATAAATACTCTAAATATTTCTTCATATTTTTTTATTTATATCTTAATTGAATTTTGTTCCTTAAAAAATATTATAAATAACTTAATTCACTGGAATTTGCTATTTCTAGAATAGAATCTATATTTTGGAAATATACTAAATTTCCGCTAAATAAATAAATTTTTAGGCTTCTACAAGTGTATGAATTTTTAAATATCACTTTTATCTATCACATTCCATGGAGAATTCAGAAATTAATCATAAAAGAAATCCGACCTACCAGATTAATGATTTGTTTATTAAAAGATGGTCACCCAGATCTATGACCGGAGAAGATATAGAAGATGAAGAATTGATGGCTCTTTTTGAAGCTGCTAGATGGGCTCCATCATCTTACAATAATCAACCATGGAGATTTTTATATGCAAAAAGAAATACCAATAATTGGAGTAAATTCTTTGATTTGTTATACGAAGGTAATAAAATATGGGCTAAAACTGCGGCAGTATTAGTTGTTCTTATTTCGAGAAAGAATTTTGAATACAATGAAAAACCATCAATTACCCATCAACTAGACTCTGGTGCAGCATGGGAGAATTTGGCTTTGGAGGCTTGTGATAGGGGGATTGCTACCCATGCGATGCAGGGCTTTGACTATGAAAAAGCTAAAATAACCTTAAAGATACCCGATGCATATGATGTCATGGCTATGATAGCCATCGGCAAGAGAGGACCGAAGGAAAATCTTCCACCTAAGCTTCAAGATGCTGAATTCCCTAATGATAGAAAGCAATTATCAGCAATAGTGATGGAAGGACATTTTATAGAAACATAAACGCATCAAATATAATTGTGAAATATCTAAGAGAATAAGTAAATAGAATATAAAGTGAGGTTTTTGGTAATGTTTAAAGAAACATCAAAAAGTTTGATATTTCAATTTATTATGTTAATATGCAATGTAATATAATCCATAATATCACACATTTCTTTTTTTCTCCAAACCAATTGTAAATCTTTTATATTGATAATAATTCAATATTCAAATAGAAAGAGCTATTCTTAAACAAAATTATGTTATAAACATTCTGACTTTGTTATTTATTTACATTGCGAAGGATCCATCAAATCGATTAAAAAGAATAATATAAATAGAAAAATAATATCTATCTATTGTTACAATAACAATGAAATCCAACAAATTATTTTTAGTTTTTTATAAATAAATCCTTGAGACAGATAAATTACATTACTAATTACAATACTTGGAATTATGAAATTGTAATGTAAAAGATAAATATTATTAACTCAAACTAGACATATAATAATGATTAACAAGGAAACAACAAGCTTTGGTATGTCTTGGGAGGAAGAATATGGTTACTCTCAAGCAATAAAAGTTGGAGATACTATTTACATATCAGGACAGGTAAGTCATGATGATAAAGGCAAGATAGTAGGAAGCGATATGGAATCGCAAATGCGACAATCTTATATTAACGTTAAAAAAGTTCTCGCATCGTATGGTGCATCGATGGAGAACATAGTAGATGAGACACTCTTCGTGACTGATATGGAGACTGCTTTTGCAGCAGCGATAAAGTGTAGACATGAGGTATTTTCTGGTAAACCAATTGTTGCGAGTACTATTATACAAATTCAACGCCTTGCATATCCTGGGCTGTTGATAGAAATAAAATGTATAGCCAAATTATGATTGAATACTGTTAGCCAAGACATAATTCAATCTAATATATTAAAATCTTTTTTAAAGAAGACAGTAATAACTATAAAATATTTAACACAAACTTGATAGACTATTTTTATTAATAAAAATAAATATATACTTATATCTAGTATAGCTATTATTTAGTCATAAAATTTACTTCTTTAGTCTATTTCTAATGATATAGTTAGTATATAATTCTATAGTTACTTTAAAGAAAAATAAAATAAGGTTATTGCTAACATTTAGAAAAAAGATAGAATTTTTAACATTAAATTAAACGTATTGGAAAAAGATAATTTTTATTATACAAATTAGACAATTAGATAAAATTTTAGCTGTAGATTTATCACGTTTATTCAACCTATCTTTTCAAATTATTATAGTAAATTATTAATCTTGAAAATAGAAAAATAATAATTTCCTAAGAGATAAATAGAATTTCATTATTCAATAATTTATATCAAGTAATCTTAAACTTCACCTTTCAATAGATATCAAAAAAATCTAAAGAACTAGGAGAAGATACTGATTTGGAAAGTCTCGATTTATCAAATGAATATATTCTTACCAAAAGATTATTTAGCCGACCCAAAATTTTATAATCTCAAAAAGCAATTTGACTTCATATCGTCTATTTAAGATAATCATTGAAGAAGAAAACGATTTTAAAAATCCAAATAAATTTAAATAAATTATTCGAAAATTAAATAATAAATATTATTTAATTTTGTTAATCTCGTCTACAATTTTATTTGTAGATTGAATCAAATCACCTAATGCATCCTCTTTATTATCTTTAATTACAACAATTTCTCCCGGACCAAAATGACAATTATCTATTTCGATTGGGATAGGAAACTTGGTCATATATGAAAGAAATTCAAAAAGTTTAGGAAAGGTTTTATTATTTTTATAAATAAAACCGACTCTACCGCTACTAATTGTGCAATCATCTGAAATTGGAAATTTAAAATTATTATCGACGCTACAAATAATTCCGATTATCTTTTTTTCAAGTTGAGAATCCTTCGAGATACTCCATTCTTGAGAATATTTTTCTAATAAATCAAAATCCATATATTATTCGATCTTTGAGCGAATATTAAAATTAATCCTTATAAAGATCCAATCAATAATAAATACAATACGCTTAGTAATCAAATTTTTTATGTTAATTATATTTACAAATACTATAACTTACTACTAAACACTATAAATAATTGGTTCTAAATCATTTTTTATGAGGTCCATTGGATCAAACCAAGAAACCTTGGTAATATTGAATCCCAAAGCTGCCAGTGGCAACAATGAAAATAATATAGAAGTATTTTCCAGTTTATTAAAAAAAGAAATTGGCGAAGGAATCAAGATAATAGTCACCAAAAAAGCAGGAGATGCTACTAAATATACCAGACAACATCTTAAAAAAAACTATAAAAAAATCATAGCAATAGGTGGGGATGGAACCTTGAATGAAGTTGCTAATGGTTTTTTTGAAAGTTCATCAAAGCCTTCAACATTCGATTTTAAAACTTCTCACAATTTAACTCCTATATCTAAAGAAGCAGTGTTAGGAATTATACCAGCAGGAACAAGAAATATTTTGGCTAAATCTCTCAATATTCCTCTTGATCCACAAATTATCTGCAAACAAATTAGCAAGATGAAACCTAAAAAAATTGATCTTATTTCTGTTCTTTTGACTCAGAAATCAAATCGCGTAGATAGATTACAAGTTTGCTTGAATGCTGTTGAAATCGGATTAGCTGCAGAAATAATTGACAAATCCAAAACAGTTCGTGAAAAAATAAATAGCAGAATTCTTTCTACTACCGTTGGAATAATTTCTACATTACCTTCCTATCAGAGTAATAAATGCAAAATAATATTAGATCGAGGAAAAAAAATTATTTATACAAACCTTACAATGGGAATAGTTGCGAATGGTGTTTATCTAGCTGGTGGATTTCGGCCAGCCTATAACGCAACGATGAACGATGGGTTGCTTGATTTGGTTACCGTAAATGATTCAGGAAGTTTCAAATTTTTAAACACTCTAATAGATATTAAGATGGAGGATCATTCCGATAAACAAAATATAATTTATGAACAGGTTAAAACTATTTGGATAAATTCACTAGATAATGAAGTGACAGTATCGATAGATGGAGAACCCTTAGGTATTTTACCAGCAAATTTCCATATTCATAAAGGAATTTTAAAAGTTTTGACATAACCTTGCAATTCATAATTTTGAGAAAGTATTGATAACTAAGAAAAAGCATATTTCTCTAATTTACTCATCATTAGAATATAAACAATTGATGAATTATCTTATATAATGACCTTAATAGGCAATGTATTTAGATGGATTCACGGTAAGATAAGCAACAAACCCACAAATTTTTCATGGGTCATTGATAGTAAACTTGCAGGCAGCGGAACCCCAATGACTGAAGAACAATACGAATGGTTAATTAAAAATAATATTCGATCGATAGTAACCGTAAGGGAATTTCCACTGCCTAAAAAATGGCTAACACATAATAGTAATCTTGCAGAAAATAAGGATTACAAATTTGAATATGTAAAAGATTATGGAGTACCCACATTAAAAGTGTTAGATGACATAGTAAATTTTATTGATTACAAAATCAATAAAGAAAAAAAACCAGTAATGGTTCACTGTGCAGCAGGGAAAGGACGAACAGGTACTGTATTGGCAGCATATTTAATGAAACTAGAAAAACTTTCATCAAATGATGCAATAAAAAAAATTAGAATTATTAGACCAGGATCTATTCAGTCTGACGTACAAGAAGAGGCTTTAGTTGAATATGAAAAATTTCTAAATAAATAGTAAAACAAATTCTATATCTCATAATTTGAAATTTCAAGTAATATTATAATTAAATGACTAGAACTTATTTTAATCCACTTATAGTTAAAGTTAGTGATAGAATTCTTAAAAAGGGGTCTGAAATAGGTATATAATTTATCTGTACTGTAATTTAAGAGAAAGGTATCCAATATAATGCATGTATTGTATTCCATTAAAAAATTTTGTATAATTATCGAAGAGATATAAAAAATTACAAATAAATAATATCAGAATAAAAAAATTTATTTCCTTTATTAAATCGATTTATAAAAATTTATATAATAGACTTCACTTTCCAGTCAGGACATATTGTTATAGAATTAAGGTCAGATTTGACTTGCTAATATATTATATAAAGACATTAATCTTTAAAAATAAAGAAATTTCGTAGAATAAAGTTAATTAAATTGTTTAACTGAATATATATTATGAAAATATTACCTAATAGAACGGATAGAGAAAACTTGGTTTTCCTTATCGGGATGGTTGTAATTATTATTGGTATTCTAGCTTTGTTACTCGCTTATGTTTTCTTTCCCATCCATTCAAATACTGCCAATATTGGTGAAACTGCGATAACCAATATTGATATAGGATTATTTTTAATAACACCATAATCCATACCTATTGTGTATTGGTCATCAATTACAAGGAATTTTTTATTAAATAGAGGTTACAATTTTATCAATATTAAATAAGTTAATCAAGAATTGTTATAGTTACTCCAGTTTATCAAGATAAATCTTGATCATTAGATATATCCTTAGCAATAGAGGTTTTTATTTAGTATACAGATTATAGTAAATTTTTAAAATATCTTTAAATAAAAACTCAACTTGGACTTGAGTCGAATCTATTTTGTTTCATCGCCGGTTTAAAGATTTGTTGAATATTTGCTAAATGTTTTTGAAGTAATCTTATCAATTTTTGCTGGGTTTGGATTTTCGAATATTTGATCACAACAATATTTCATTGAGAATAAGGCCATTTGTTCTAATATTGGCTGTAATGCTCTTCCTTTTTCGGTAAGAGAGTATTCTATCCTAACAGGAGTCTCATTAAATACTTCTCTCTTTATCAAATTATCTTTCTCCAATTCTCTAAGCCGTATAGACAGGGTTTTTGGATTAATATCTTCAATTGAGTTCAAAAATTCGTTGAATCTTTTCTGTTTTTGAAAAATCATATTACGCAATAATAAAAGGGTGAATTTTTTTCCAATTATATTAAGAGTATTAAAAACTGGACAGCATTTGCAATTCATATCATCTATCATAAATTTAGTAGTTATTTTCTTTTGGTCGTCACTATCTAGTAATTTTTGATCTGCCAACTTACCTGTCATTCACCTACTAACTTTAGTTTCACTTACTAATTTATATACTTACCTAACTATAGTAGATAACACGAGGTAATAGAAAATGGTAGAAAATTGATATGAAACAAATTGCGAATGTACAGAAATACCAAATTCAAAAAAAGAGAGTATTAAAAGTGACTGTTGTTGTGAAACACACTCATCTAAGACAAATAGTGAAAATGATCCCTGTTGTGGAGGTGATCCCATTACAGAAGCAAAGTCACTTTTAGAAAAATCATTCTTTATTGCGCTCAAGGAAGTACATGTAGAAAAATTGAAAAAACGGATTGAGACTGAATGGGGAAGTACAATTGACAAGGCAGTGGATTTAACTATTAAGACGGCAGCAAAACAATGGCAGGGATCTATATCCAAAGCTAGTGCAAATAAAGAGTTCTATAACGAGTTGGAAAAAATATTTAATTCTACAAAAAAATAAAATAAAATAAAATTCCATTTATTTTTGCATTTGATTGTCGGTAACAATAAATGAAAATTTATCTAAATTTTTTGAGATAATCATATGTTAAAACTGAATCGCTAAATTATGTAATGTATAATTACTCATTTATAAAATTTCACTATGATGTTTAATATATTAATTTCACATCTACATGGCTAGTAAATTATTAAAAAAATTATTAATAAGGTTAAAAACATATTGAAATATTGTTAATTCCCCTCAGATTTAATATTCAGATTTATCCAAATATCTGTTATTATTTCCATAATTACTTCTTATTTATTACAATAAAGAAACAGTTTTGAAGTTACATATTTACAAATAATCTTTAAACATGTTACATTTCTAGTGTATATGGTATTTATAGATTTTATTAATTGCAAAGCTATGGTAACTCATATTTTAATAATATATAATAAGAATGAAGATGGAAGAGAATATTAAAATAATTTATTAATACACTAATATTTTAACACTTGTATCCCGATAATTTGAGTAATTCCTAAAATTTGGGATGAACTTTAAGTTTAAATTGTCCAAAAGGAATAACAAATAACATATATTATATTAGTTTTTAAATATTACTAGTAAATTAATAAAAAAATAATCAGCTATTTAAGATAATTTTTAAGTATTTTAATTTAGAAATATGATAAAAAAATCAGTTGTATTTATTGATAAAAAGACAAAAAAAATAATGTGATTAATTTATTACATTATCATATTTGTAGGTTTTTGTTGTTTAAATATGATATATTGAGGGTTCAAGATAATGGCCTAATGATTATTAGGTCCATTATTGAGCTGGATTATCTTCTTGTGGAGATTGAGCTGGATTATCTTCTTGTGGAGATTGAGCTGGATTATCTTCTTGTGGATATTGAGCTGGATTATCTTCTTGTGGATATTGAGCTGGATTATCTTCTTGTGGATATTGAGCTGGATAATCACCATTAGGATAATTCTTATCTGGTGGGAAAAATATATCTTTAATACTTATTGGACAACCATAGCTACCTGTCCATCCTGGACTATCAAATTTGGATGTGTCTTGTACATCTTCACCGCTGGTGCTACAGAACTTTGTAGTCGGTTCTATTGGTACAGAAGCAACACCATAATAGTTAATTATACCTTTTACCGTATATCCGTATATACCAGGATCAATAACTTGTCTATTGAAAAATAGACCAGGTTGACCAAAGACTGGAGTTAGTGGTACATTTAATTCTTTGGCATCTGCCTGATCTAGACTTTGTGCCTTGTTAAAATTTTCTATATTTTTAAAGTAATATTTATCTACCATAATTTGGGTATTAGGAAAAGACGGTTCAGTTTGATCATTACCTTGAATTGGTAATGTTGTTGCCTGATCCGATAATTCAACTTCTACATTGTGCTTACCATCATGTATTCCTGGCAGTTTACCATATGCTGGTTCATTTGTATGTCCTAATACTAGGGTTATAGGATTTGCATTTTTTTGATCGGGACTTTCATCTGGTGTTATTATAAGACTTGCGTGTGGTTTTGCCCAAACTTCATTGCCAGAATAAGAACTGACTGAAATTGTGACAATACCTACAACAAGAATTGCAAATATAGCTATTGAAGACTGAGATAGTTTCTTCATATAAAAACCAGTTCATAACCATAATAAAAATACATTGGTACAATCGTCGAATAAAATCAAATTACCGTTTTTAGGTGACATATAAAAATGAAAGAGATAAAACTTTTTTATAAATTAGATAAACTTTATTTAATTTAAAAATTTAAAGTTCGATGAGTGTATCAAATGTTTTTTATACTCCTTTGGTATTTTGAAACTAATGTTACCACAAAAAACTAAGATATTTGCAGTTCTAATGGCAACAATGATGAGTATAGGTTCTCTATCTATGATGCCTTTAAATGTATATGCAAGTCATAGCTTTGAAGCAGGAGTTTCAGGCGACAATATACCAGATAATACACATGTTAACTTGAATGGAATAACACTTCCACCAGGAGGAGTTATACCATTGTATGATGCTAGCCCTAACTTTGTTGCAGGACACTTTTTGTATAGAGCAGTCTGTGATACAAGCGAAGCATCAAATCCGGATGCTCCAGAGTCATTTACACCTCAACCATTAGTTACAGCAATTGCGGGACACATAGATGAATCCACAGAGATGACTCATGTTGAACCTATTCCGTTATACTTTATTGCACATGCATCTTCAATTGATGATGATCCTAAAACACCCGATAGCTGTGTTTATCATGCCCACATACCAGACCCACTCAATGGAGGTTCTCCTAGAAATACAGATGTTGACTTGGTAAATTACTCTGGTGATGACGTAATTTTTAACGCAGGGGATGCAGTTGATATGAATGTTCAACGTACGCTTGGTACAATAGAAAAATTTTATGAAGGCAATGTGATATTACCTACAGATATACCAACAGAATTCCCAGGTCTGAATCCAGTCTTTAACTTGAATGATGAAGATGATACTAATGATGGTTTGGGACATGAAGGCTAAGAACTAGGTAATTCTATAAAGCGAATCAACACAAAAGTCCACCAATATCATTTTTTATTTTTTTATTTTAGAATTTTAAATGTATTCATCTTTTTCCAATTTTCAAGTTTTTTATATTACTATAAATAAAGTACATTCATCATCGAATGTAGCATACCGTTATTAATGTTCTATTACTACTTTAAGTTACAAAAGGAAAACAAAATAAATTCCACAAACCGATTCTCCATTAGTAGTAATTTCGTTTAATTGGTGACCTTAAAAGGTCCCAATTATAATTATTATATCTGTATAGTTCATAATAGCAAAAGATAGTATAAACGAATTTTTAAAATTTATTAATCATTTTTGTATAGTCATCTACAATATTTTCTGTAAAACTGCTTTTATATTTATGTAATAACTTCTCTAGTACTAGTTTATTCATTTTTATTTCATAGCAATAACGTTCATTATGTGCGCGTACAGTGACAATCTTTGCATCTCTTAATCTTGACAAATGCCATGAAACTGTGGAAGGTACTTTTTTTACATGATTCATAATATCATTAAATACACAAGGTTCTGATTCTAACATATAAAGAATAATTTTTCTAGTAGTAGGTTGACGTAAAAGTCCTATTACGTTAGATTCCACACTAGAGACATCATGAGAAAAATATCTAGTAACTCTATTGTTAACCCTATGGATTTGAACTCGCCCAGAATTATCCAAAATATTAAGATGATAAGATAAAACTCCATTGGATAAACCAGTAACTCTTAAAAGCTCTCTGTATCTTATTCCTGGTATATCATTAATAAATTGGATTATTCTTTCTTGAATTGAATCTATTTTATTTTTGTGTTTATATTTAGTCATACTACTATTCAATTCACCGTGGATTTTTTAAAAATGAAATACCAAAGAATATCACCATTATCAATAAAACAACATGAGATATCTCAATATTAACATAAGGAATAAACTTTACATGAATATCTTCTGTAGAATTCAGTAAATAAATGTATTCAGCAATTACAAGTGTAATAAATCCTAATGTCATGTAAAAAATCCGGCTCGTTCTGTTTTTAAGATAGGCTAAAAGAGAGACAACTGCAAGAAATTGTGAAATAATCAGAGAAACTACATGTAATAAGATATGATATATCATATGAGGATGAAAAACATGAGGAAGAATAAACGGAATTAAGGAGATAGAAAGTACAGTACTTGCTATCAATATCAACAATCTAGGTTTGTTGTAAAAAGCATCAGAATCGTTATTGTACTTCCTTAACAACAAAATACATTCTTCATAAATATGATAAATATATTATGGTACAACCTTTGAACAAAGGCATTAACTCATATAACATTAATAAATAAACATATAATAGTAATTTATTTCGAAGATTGTACTATAAAGTATAAAAGTAAATTTATTCAAGAAAAATTAATGCAAATTATAAAGAAATACAGCATTATTGCAATTTTAGCACTCTCTGTTATAGCAGGCATATTCAGCAACATTCCGTCCTTGTATGCACAAGGTGGAAATGAAACTGATACTACAGCAACAACAATGGAAGATAGTTCAATGGCAAATATGACTGAAGGTGAACATGATGCTACTGAAGAAGCTGACCATGAAGCCTACGAAGAAAAAGAGCATTCTGAAGCAAGTTCAGTAAGGGATTCTGTTGCACTGCTATTACAAGATAATCTTATTCCAGCAGGCGATTTTATTCATCTTTATGATTCTACACCTTATCATATAATGAATGGACATGTTGCAATAAAAGTACCTTGTGAAGACGATAGCACCACAGATATACAAGTTTTAATAGGTTCAGCTCCAAATATGACAGCAGCAGAACTTGAAAATATAGGTCCTCTATCTACTCCTGGAGAACAATGTCTATACCATGTTGATCTAATTCCAAGCGGAAATGTAACAGTACTTACTGATGTTGCTTTAAAAAATAGTGGCGATGAAGATTTAGAATTTCCACCAACTTCAACAGTAGTAATAGGTATAAATGAAGTAAAGAAAGGAGAGCATGGACATGCTGAAGGTGCAGAAGAAGAACACGGTGGTAATAGCACAGCAACTATTACAGCAGAAGACGTTGAACATACAGAATAACTAAGATAACATAATAATATTAGAAAATAACTTTTCTTTTTTTTATTTAACAATTTAATA
>DATFCH010000279.1:0-2262 GCA_035253345.1 Nitrososphaeraceae archaeon | reverse complement strand
AAAGATAAAGGATGTAATCTATTTCATGTATATAACTGGATACAATTCTTTGTTTCAATGTACAACGATACGATATACAAAGATGAATTCATTATTCAGTTACAAGAAGAGGTGAATAACATCTTAAATTAACAGAGCCGTTATAAATAAGAGAATTTAAATGCATTAATCATAGTAAATAAGTTCTAGTAACAAAAAAAAGGAAAAAGGAAGATAGATTGATCAACTAGCAGCGGAGGATTTCTGAACTCGTTGTATTTGGATTTTTGAATTTCTGACTAATGTTTATATTTATATCAATATATTTATTGATATTTTATAAATAAAATAAATAAGATAATACAAAAATTTATTTTATAAAATATAAGATATTATTATTATAACAATAATTTTATTCAATCATGCTAACTGAAATAAAAAATACTCAAGACAAAAATCTAGAATAAAATATAAAGACTTGATTAGTTATAAAATTTATTATTCTCTTTTTAATTCCCATTTTTGACACCATCTATCAAGACTTTGTAAAATTGGCTCCAAATCTTTAGCTTTTGTTGTCAATCTATATTCAACTCTAAGAGGTATTTCTGGATATATTTTTTTAGCAATCAGTCCTTCTTTTTCAAGTTCTGACAACCTATCAGATAAAACAGTATTGCTTATATCTTTTAAACTTCTTTTTAATTCATTAAATCTAACTACATTTTTAGAACTTAAGTTTTTCAATATTAGCAATGACCATCTTCTTCCTAAAACGTCCCAGATATTGAGTATATTACATTTTTCTTCTAAAGGTTTAGTTTCAGATTTTGAATATAATGAGATATTATCAGATACTTTTATCATACTATAGTAGGTCATATGATATTACCAAGTATTAAATATTAATGAAATAAAATGATCCAATTTTGATAATCCGATAATTAAAATGATAAAAGTTATTTTCGTAAAGAATTGAGAATATCAAATTTTCTTTAGATTTTAACAAAAAGAGGAATAAAATTCTATCCTAATCTTCCACTTCTATAATCTTCTATGGCTTGATAAACCTCTTGTTGAGTATTCATTACAAATGGACCGTATCTAGATATTGGTTCTTTTATAGGAATGCCTCCAATTAGCAATAATTCAAGTGGAATTTTTGAATCTTTAGTTGCTTGGATATATACTTCCTTGCCATCTCTATCAAATATTACTAGATTTCCTCTTTCAATTATTTTGTTACTAGTATTACTTTGTTTAAATAATCCATTTCCTTGAATCACATAAGCAAATACATTGTATTCTTCTGGGACTGGTTGTAAAATCTTAGAACCACGCTGTAATTTAAAATGCAAATACATAATCGGAGTTATTGTATCTATTACTGCATTTGCACCTCCTGATTTGCCTGCTATGACTTTGACAATAACATTTCCATTTTCTGTAGTTCCAGTTGGAATTTTTGAACTATTAATTTCTTGATATCTTGGTTTCATCATCTTATTTTTTTTAGGAAGATTAACCCATAACTGAAATCCATGCAGTTTACCTCCTCTTTTACTAAATTCTTTTTCAGGCATCTCAGAATGAATGACTCCTGAACCCGCAGTCATCCATTGTACATCTCCGGCACTAATAGTTCCAGCATGTCCCTGAGAATCTTTATGTTCAAATTTTCCTTCTAACAAGTAGGTAACAGTCTCAAATCCTCTATGAGGATGGTTAGGAAATCCTTTTTGCTCTCCTGATTTTATATTCATCGGTCCCATTTCATCTAACAACAAAAATGGATCAAAATCTGAGAGGAATCTATTTGGAAATGATCTATTCAATGTTACACCTTCGCCATCTTGGGTTGTTTCACTCTTTATTACTTGTAGTATCGAACGAGTAGATTTGTTATTGATCAATTTATTATTATCTGAATTTGATGTATGTTCTTTTTGTTGTTCAACATCTTTTACTATTTTTTGAGTATTTATTTTTGACATATCTTAATATACGAAGCAAGCTATTTAAGTTAAGTAGTAATTTAATACTAAGTAGGTATTTAAAATCTTACTTGTGTATCCAATACAGATCATTGTCATGAATAAATAGATTAAATAGATATAGTTTCTCAGACTAAATTCAATTATATCTGCTAAAACATATACATTATAAAGTCAAAGAATTTACTTTGATCATCTTTTAATATTTAGGAGACGAGGAACAAAACATGTCAAATAATAACCAAAATAATAATTGTTTTCACCTTAGCAAAGTTAATGAAAATATAAA
>DATFCH010000278.1:0-3459 GCA_035253345.1 Nitrososphaeraceae archaeon | reverse complement strand
TGGTACAATTTTAGATGAATGGGAGTCTTCAATTGGAATTTACATGGCATTTGTTGGTTTATTTCTAACAGGCTATGTTATGAACGTATTAGGAGAAAAAAGTCCACTAAATCTAAAACAATCATCTATCGTTGTAGTGTTAAGCTTTTTCTTATTGAGTCTTTTTGGTAGTCTACCTTATATGTACGTCAATCCATTTTGGAATGGGATTGATTTATTTTCTCTTTTTTCAAGTTCTTTTTTAGAGAGTGCATCAGGTTTTACAACTACAGGTATTTCTACAATAATCCATCCTGAAAATTTAGCTGATAGTTTTTCGTTTTATCGGTCTTATACTGAATGGGTGGGTGGTTTGAGTTTTATTTATCTGATTGTAGCATTGTATTATCCAGAAACGAAATTAGCAGGAATGAAAAGTGTATTAGGTAGCGGTGTATTACGATTTAAACAATTACTTTCTACTATTTGTATTATCTTTACAGTATATACAGCAATTACTTCTTTATTGTTGTTTTCTTTTGGACATATAAATATATTTGATTCAATATCATTGGGCTTAGCTACTCTTGCTACTGGTGGATTTGTACCTACAGCTACTAGTCTCAATGTAGAAAATCCTATTCCCTTGATTATAATTATGGGAGGAATGACAATTGCAGCATTACCTTTTGCATTTCATTTTGGTATTTTCAGTAAAAATGTAGAAGCAACTAGAGAACTTAAGGAAGTTCTAGTATTTATAATACTTCTAACTTTCTTTATATTTTTATTTCTATATATAGAATCGTCATATTCAGAAGAAAAAGATTGGATTCCTTCTATGTTTCATGTAATTAGCGCTTCAACAACTACAGGCTTTCAATTTAATGATTTATCTCATTTATCTTTGGAAAATTATTATTAATTGTTGTTATGCTAATAGGAGGAACTGCTTTCTCTACTGCAGGAGGGATAAAAATAGCTAGACTATTACTAATTTTCCAAAAATTAATTAATAAAAAAAATATGCGTCCACATATAACGAAAAAAATTATTCAAATTTGCCTCCCACTATTTCTGCCACTGCAATACAATTTCGTAAAAGAATTCAACAATCTTTAAAAATGTATAATCAAGGAAAATATAGAGAAAATAATAATAAACAAATAAAATCTACCGTTCCTATAGATAAGCAAAAAGCTTATATTCTTTCTGATAAAGCTTTTAGAGAAGCTTTATTTGTTGTTGTTCTTTTTATTTTGTTTACAATTATAACAGCATTAGTCATATATTTCTTAGACAAAACTAATCATAGTTTTATCGATACAGTATTTGAAACAGCTTCTACTATTTCTAATACTGGTTTAACAATAGGGATAACAACTATGGATTTAGATTCAATATCCAAAATGAGATTATCTTTCAATATGATAATGGGGAGATTTGAAATCATAGCTATACTTTACATTTTCGTTTCAAAGTTGAGAAGATGATAAAAATACAAATCTAATTTTTCTAGCCATTTTTTTTATTGCAGATTAAAAATTGATTCTTCGTAAGTGGATGAACCCGCGAAAACTACGGGCCCGTCGGGAGTGGAATCGTCCAGGGTTTCAGTGTTCAATAACATGAGTGATACAATGGCTAAATGGTGTTGTTAATTCGTCTGTCTCACCTCCTACTACAAATATTTTATTTCTAATTGTATGTATCTAACAATCATTAGATTAGAAATAGCACGTTCTCAGCTAATTCTTTCTCTTTGAATTAACTAGATCTCCTATTTGACATTAATAACAAAAAAATTGATTTCGAATGAACAGGTCCTCTAAATAATTCTATCCCTATCATATTAATTTTTTTTAAACTTGTAACTAGTCATTATATAATATTATCTTTAATAAAGTCAGGGCATTTGTGGTTGTTGTTGCTGCTGTTGTTGCTTGTAGACCTTTTGTTGTTGTAATTGTTGTAATTGTTGTTGTTGTAATTGTTGTTGTTTTAGTTGCTTTTATTTTTGTTGATAATTATCATTTTCTATATCCAATAAAACTTGAGTATCATCATTTTCCTCAATAAATTTTGAAGTATTATTATTGGCTTCATCATCAATATCCTCCATAAAAGAAGGTTGTTTCTTTTTAGTTTCAGTTGTTGTAGAAACAAATTCTATAGAGTTTAACATTTGTTTAAACTCATTAAGATACTTCGAAAATGCTGATGGTACAGTATAATAAGATACTTCGAAAATGCTGATGGTACAGTATAATAAGTAAACTGATAAAATGAACCATTATCTTTTGCAAATATAGCAAGAGCATGAACTAGTATATCGTCCAATGTTAATTCGTATTCTATTTGTATTACAGATCTATTTTCAGATATTATAGTTTGATTATCATTTATAAATGAAAAATTATAAAATTGAAAAATGGTATTTGTATAAAAATATCTCACATAATCTTTAGTACTACATTTACACTGTTACTTTATTTTTGGGCTATTTTCTTTATCTTGTGTAACCCAAATTTGTGCCATTCCTTTACCATTATTTATTCCTAAATTGAGCATACAAAAATCCTTATAACAATTTGCATCATCTGATACAGTCAGAACAGTCCAAGGATCAAAATATTTAATCTTGATGCCAAGACCTTCATATATATCAGCACTTTCTTGTGCAAAAGTTTGATTAAATATTACAGATACAAAAAGTAAACTTGTTATTACTATTGTTAATATAACGCATAATATAACAGTTGTAGATATACGATGAAGAAGTGTTTTATTAAGACATGATAAAACACTTCAATAACAAATAATTACTTGTAAGGCCATGAATAAAAGAACAATAGATATAGAACTACCAGTAGAGCTTTGGAGTACCATTGATGATTTAAAATAAATGGAGAAACAGAATCTGATATAATATCTAATATAGTTAAGGATTATTTATCTCATGGATATGATCAAGATATCGAGGATTTCATTAATGTGAATAGACTCCAAGACATGATTGAGATTCAACATAATATGCCAATGTCCTTAAAGGACCTATTACAAAGAAAAGGAATAATAACTCTCATCATGAATGGGCTCAAATAATACAAGAACGATTAATAAAAAATGCTAAATCTTTTAGCAAAACATTGAAATAATCTTTTTTTTATCTTTTACAAAAAGTTATTATGTACTTATGACAGTCATAATTGTTTATAACGTCATGATCCTTTACTTATACTAAATAACATACAAAACAAAGTAGCAAAAAGTTTTTAAAATATAGTACCGTATGAGGGGATATCTACAAGGCTATTCTCAAAAAAATATTTCTATTTAAACTAAAGCTTATTAGCAATAATAATAGTTATTGCTGACGTTGTTACGTCAATTATTGCTGACGTTGTTACGTCAATTATTGCTGACGTTGTTACGTCAATTATTGCTGACGTTGTTACGTCAATTATTGCTGACGTTGTT
>DATFCH010000277.1:0-2349 GCA_035253345.1 Nitrososphaeraceae archaeon | reverse complement strand
TGAAGTAAATTATAGAATATTGTTATATATTTTTATTTTATTATTTTGCTAGTTTCGATAACTTTACGTATTACTATTATTATTAACATAAAATTCCTTATTTTTGTAATTTTTCGAATAGTATGCTTAACTAAATAAAGTTAGACTTGTTAAACAAAACTAAAATATATTAAATTTAACTATTAAATTTAAAAATAAAATTGAACTAATACAAGGAAAGTATGAAAAATTATGGAAAACATATAGGAAGGATAATTATATTATTACTAGCTAGAGGGTAATAACTGATTTGTCTTTGGACTTTAAGAAAATGATTGAAATTGTGCTCCAGAAGAAATCGGATATTAGTGCTGAAGATGTAAGAGAATTAATTGATGAAAAAAAGAGAAAAATAGGAGCTGGCTATCTTACAGATCAGGGAGCTCTTTTTCTAGTTGCAGCTGATCTAGGAGTATCTTTTGATAATAATCAAGCAGCCCAGTCATCTTTAAAAGATCTATATATAGGAGCAAATGACGTCAATTTAACTGCTCGAATTCTTACTATCTATCCAATCAGAAGGTATACTAGAAGGGAGACAAATGAAGAAATTCAAAACAGAACTTTAACAATTTATGATAAAGACTCTTCTATTAAAATACGTCTATGGGACCAGCATGTCAGTTTTCCTGAAGACAATGATTTAAAACCTGGCGACTTTATAAAAATATCACATGGATATACAAAATCTGGGTTTGATAATAAACCTCTTATAAATTTAGGTTCAAAAGGAATAATCGAAAAAAGTAATATTGCTGACAATGATAATAGTGATTTGGAAATTCCTTCTCTGGACTCAATTGCAAAAACAATAGACGATATAAAGGAACCGATTGATAATATCATGGTCACGGGAATTATTGCATCCAATCCTAGAATTTCTCGTTATGTTAATTTTAGAAATGAACCTGGAAAATCTCTTCATATTTCAATATCAAACGAAGATGAAACAAAGACTTTACGTGCAATTATATGGAACATAGATGAGGAGAGAATTCCAGATATCTTTATTCGAGGATCAAAGGTTAAATTGATAGGTGTAAAGGTGAAACAAGGAAATCCTCAGTATAGCAGTGAAGAATTTGAGATTCATGGAGATGAAGGAACGATTATTGAAATGCAACAAATAAAATCAGCATCAGAAGATTTTGATGGCGGAAAAGTAGTAGTCTTAAAAGTCCTTTCGAAGGGAAGTGAATTTGAAAATTCAATTAATGAGAATTTTTTGGCAATAGATAAAGAAAATCAAAACATTTTTTCTGTAGTAATAGATCCTCATGTAATACAAGAGAAAATTGAACCAGGAATAATTGTTGAAGGCATACCAAATAAGATATTTGGAAATGTTATCTATTTTACTAACGAAAGTTCATACGTCAGAAAAGTGACAGCTGAAACATATGAAAATGCGTTTCCAGAAGAGGCAGAAATAGAAACTAAAATAAAAAATATTGAGATTTCTGATAAACCATATATAGTTGAGGCAATCGTTTTACAACCTCCTAATACAACAAACGTTACTACCAAAAGTGGAGAAGATGTAGTTGTTAGCGAGACACTTATTGGGGACGACACTGGAGAAATAAGATTAACTGGATGGAGAGATCAAAGCACAAAAATTTCAAATTTGAATGTAGGGGATAGAATTAAAATTGTTGGCGCTGTTTCTGGAATGGGTGGAAAAGAGAACAAGTTAGAGATAACACTAAAAGCATTTACAGAAATAAGGAATATGGAATAAAATAGAACAAAAAGAAATATCTAATTTATTTAAAAAATAGAACGTTTGAAAGCTTTTTCTTACTACTTTTTTTCATGCTTAGAATACTTTAATCTATAGATAGTATGTAATCAATTATTATATAATGAAGAGAAATAAAGAATACAATAGGGATGATAACGATCCTTATTGTCAAATAGATTTAGCAAAAGACTACAATATGCAATTATCTCCTCTCTCTTCACCATCATCGTCGTTAAATATATCAAAATGGAAAGATGAACGATTAGAGTTTATAGACATAGCACAGGGATTAAAAGAAATTTTGCAGGGTTCGGGTTTTACTGTTGAAAAAATACTAGATTGTGGACCTTCTCATATCGCAGCAATATTAGGAATAAGTGATCGTATTGGAGAGATAATATATCAACAAACAAAACAAGCGGCCAGAAATATAATCTCTAATACAAATTTTTAACCTCCCATTTTATTTATGTGATTTTTCTGATACAAATATTTATTATATAAGTATAAAAAAAATATATTATTGCTAACTGAAAAAGAATATTTATTCAATTAGTAAGGAATGT
>DATFCH010000276.1:0-8414 GCA_035253345.1 Nitrososphaeraceae archaeon | reverse complement strand
AATTCTTTCTCCTGTATATATTTTGGAGAAAATTTTCAGGCAATTGATAATTAAATTAATAAAGAGGTCAAAATAACAATAGAACTATGTCTGATAAATCCATTCGATGTCCCTATTGCGAATCGATATTTACTAACAATGAGGATCTTTCTAAACATATTGATAGAATTCATTTAGGATCTGGGCTTTTAGAGGGAGATTCAAGAAAATTTTAGAATTTGCATTTCATTCCTTATAGCTATACTCAAGATTTTTCCTTTTAATTCTTAATCAATTTATCCTAAGTAGCTGGATTTCATATTCGATCAACAAAATAGAATATATATTTGGTTTTTTTATTTATCATAGATGCATCTTTATATCTTATACATTCTATTTCTTTTTGTCTCTCTTTTTCTATATCTAGGAAATGACGTGTTCGAATCAACTTTTGCCGTTACAAATAATGTTACTAGATTATTAAATATTGAAATAGTTTCACTTAACGGTTCTCTTTTACCTGACGGCAAGGTTCTTCTCGTTCCCGATCCATATAAACAATCCTCTACGCTTGAAATATCAGATAACGATTATTTAGATTCAAATAAAACCAAAGGTATTATTTCATTAGCAGATATTTTAGATACTAATTATACAATTTCACAAAAAACTAGCAATAATAATTATTTACCAAATACCATTTCTAAACGGGTTGAAATTAATGATGACTATCCTATTGCTACGATAAAATTTGTAAATAAATTTAATTCTACTTCAAAATCTCTACTGACTGATAGCCCAAATTTTTTTACATATAATGCTAAATTTGTATGTGGTACAATTAGGGGGGATGAAGGTCCATTAAGACCAGGACATTATGATACTGACATAAGTATTTATAATAAACAGAATTACCCAATTAATTTATTTTGGAGTATCTCAATAAACAATGAAAATTCAACTAATTCAATAATAAAAACTGTTAATCCTAATCATTCGTTTGGTCTAACCTGTAAAGATATAAAGAGTTTGGCGAATTTAGATCGACTTAATACTGATTTAATTGAAGGATTTTTAATATTACAAACTAATGAAATGGATATTGCATCTAGTAATACAAGATTTTCAGATGAACCAATTAGTGTCAATGTTTTTTATACTGCAAATGCACTTGATTCTTTGCCTCAAGAAACATTGGTGGAAAAGTATGTTTTCCAAATAACAAATGATTCAACTGGAAAAATTCCTAAATATCTTCTGAACAAAGATTTAGAAATATCATTAAGAACAGAACTTAATACTATCGTTCCACAAGAAATTAAAGTTAAAAAGATTTTAGCATCTATGTATAATTTAACTGATATTCAACTTGAAAAAATCAAAGTTGTTATTAAAGAAACAGACTTAGGAGTAGGAAATATGATCGATGACCATGCTATTTCGTTAGTGAGGCTGTCTCCAGAATAAATAAATAAACAAGAATTTTAACCAATGACTATTTATCTATACTTTTATTTTTTTACTTACAGATTGATACTTATTGTATGTTCGTTGTTGTAAATTTTAAAAATCCTAAATTATAAAGTTTAGATGTGATACTTTATTAAACAATAATGAATTTAATGTGGAATCGTTAAAATTAAAAAGTAGTCCAAATTGCAATACAATAAACACAATTTTCAAAGTTAATATATATATACTAACTTTTTACTATATGTAAAAGATGATGCTAAAATATAAGCTCATGTCAATATTTATAATTAGCATATTTATAGTAACTATATCTCAGAACCTTGTCTACGGTGAGTGGAAAATTCCTACAAATCCTGATGAATTAACTTATAATCTTTCAACATACGATACCAACCTTATCAAAATTGATTATCCTTCAACTTGGAAAACTACAGAAACCAACAAATCCATAATATTTGCTCCAACTAATAACTCTACTACTGAAATCAAAATCAATATGATTTCTCTTCCTAGTGATTCTATTCCAATACAATCTATAGTGGATTCCACATTAGATCAATTTGTAAGAACATTTGATGATTTTGAGTTGCTGGAGTCGACACATATTTCAAATATAAAAGATTCTAATCATAAACTTGTATATTCATACATGGATAAAACTAAAAATAAAATTCAACAGATAGATTTCGGACTAATTCAAGGAACAAACCTGTATGTAATTTCATTAATTTCAAAATATATTGACTATTACCATTATCTGCCCATTTATGAAGAGATGCTTACTTCATTCAATTTTTATAATGAACAAAAATTATTAAATCAATTTTCGTCATATCTATTAAATCCCGTAGCTGATTTTGTGCCTATCTTGGGGAATGCATCAAATATTACAATGGTTGAATTTGGAGATTATCAATGCACGTTTTGTGCTAAATTCCATAACGAAATACGTGAGAAAATTATTAATAATTTTGTTAATTCAGGTAAGATTAATTTTCTATTCAAAGATTATATAGTCAATGATAATGCAACGGATACAAGTTCCACTAAAGCAGCAGAAGCATCTTATTGTGCAGCAGAACAGAACAAGTACTGGGATTATCATGACGAATTATATAATAATTGGGCTGGAGAGAAAACTGGATGGATAACAAATGATAGTCTTCAAGAATTTGCTAAAAATATTCAGGTCCCAGATATCGAAAAATTTTCTAATTGTTTACAATCACACAAATATTTGAGCATTGTTCAGAGCAATGATAATATTGCACGTTCAATAGGTTTAACTGGAACCCCATCATTCATTTTACTTAAAGAAAATAACATTCAATCCATTATTCCTGGAGCGTTACCATATGAGATTTTTGAACAAACATTAAATAGAATACTCACCAATTAAATCTTTTTTTGTATTAATTTTTTATTTCTAAAATTATGTTTTTAGATTGCAATTCTTAATAAGATATAAAGAAGTAATATTCTAGTATAATCATATGTATTCAGGTTTTAAAGTTAGCAAATATTGCATTTTAACATTTTGCATATCCCTATCAATAATATTTATTTCCTCTTATCCTATCGATTCTAAATTTTCGTCGACTAATTCAATAAACGATATATCTTTGTTTAAGTCATTACGAACAGCTTTTGGACAGCAAATAGGAGATCAAATTGAACTCTCAAAACAACAAGCAATTGAGAAATTCAAAAATCAATTTTGTGGAATTAATTCCACTCCTCATTCGAATAAATATATTCACGAGATCAAATTAAGTAGTGACTGCGAAATGCCATTGGCAATAACTAATGATAATGAAGGAAATATATGGTATATTTCTACTAAACAAGGAGCATTAATTTTTTATGAAAAAGACACAAAATCTTTTACTAAATATGAAATACCTATTTGGATGTCTCGAGATAATCCTATTGATTCTTCACAAGTTTGGGATCTCAAATTCGATCCATCTAAAGAAAGTTTGTGGTTTACTGACGAAAAGCAAAATCTGATTTGGAAATTCGATATACAAAATAAAAAATTTGAAAATTTTAAAATCCCTGAAACTAACTTATCTTTCGGTACTATATATCCAGTATCTATTGACTTTGATAATAATGGAAATATTTTTTTCGTTGGAATTCGATCTCAATCGTTATGGATTGGTAATCTCAGTTCAATGAAAAGCGGGACATCTGATGGAATCACAAAGATCCCTCTCCCTATAGAGGATTTTAAAGAATTCGATCCGTCACTTATCAGCACAGGTTCTATTGTGATAGATAAAAAAAATAATGATGTGTGGATATCAGTTCTTGCATTTGGATATAAAGGTCAAATTTATCAATATGATATTTCGAACAAGTCATTTAAAAAATATGATTTTGGAGATCTTCCATCACCAGTAGGCTTGACTCTTGATGAAAACAACAATGTTTGGGTGAGTGATCATGGTACAAGTCTCTTTGTAAAGTTAAACCCTGAAAATGGTTCGTTAACCTCATATGTAACATCACCAGTTTCTCCAAAGATTTTTGCAGGAGCCCAAGTAAGTGATCAAGCATATACTCTGCCTTATTGGATGAAAAAGGGTATAGGTAATTCTATTATTTTTAATGAACATACTGGTAACAAAATTGGAATATTTTATCCAGATACATCCTCATTAGTTGAATATTGGATTCCTTCACAGAATAAACAATTTGGACAATGTCCACCCGATTCTCCCGAGAACAGTTGTGGGATTGGAAATGCATTGCAAATTACAGATGAAACTTCCAATCAGTTTATTTGGTTTACTGAATGGAGTGAAAATAAGATTGGTTATGTAGATACCTCCATTCCATTACCATTTTCTATTAACAGTACCGAAGATGAGATTACCATTTCTCCAGGCGAAAGTAAAGAGATTAAATTTAAAATAAATGCAAATGTTGATTCTTCTCTTAATCTATCATCTTCGTCTACATTGACTCCAAGTGGAACTTTAGGTACATCTTATGGAATTTTCAGTGAGAATCCAATTAAATTAAAAGCCGATGAAACAAAAGAAGTATCCTTTGTATTCACCCTCTCTAATGATGTTTCTATTGGAAATTATATTTTGATGGTAGGTGCAGAAGACGATTTGGTAACAATTTCAAAAGCTATACATGTTAAGGTAATTTAACTTAAGCTTGAAATCAATTTTTTCTAAAATAACTCAATATGCTACTGGATTCAAATTATTGAACCATGAAATTTTTATTTTTATTTTTATTTTTCTTTATCGATTGAGCAAAAGAAATTTCATATTCTTCTGGATCTAAAATATGAAAATACCTTTCACCCCACATTCCATCTATTGGTTCATTTTCTATTGTTATTATAGACGAAATATTGTTATCTTTTTTAAAGAAATTGTATAATTCGTCTACATTATCAGAATAAATAATGATCCTACCAAAATTTTTATTACCTGCAAATTCGTTAGTGCTCTCTAAATTTATATATGTTTTAGAATTACTGTTATTAGCGTCTTCCATTTCAAAAGTAGTGAAGTTGGAATCAGGACCTCCATAAGAAAGAGAAAGTCCTGGAAGTTGTGAATAGAATTGACATTCTTTCTTCATGTTCTGAATTTTTAAGGTAATAGCTGAAATTTTTTGAATTCTCATAAAGCTATTTTCTAAAATTACCAGATATATCTTACTAAATAATTTACTAAATATTGTACTATAAAATTAATAATATAGTTTCCACTACATAAATCTGACTAATTTTTAATATACCTTAAAAATGTACTAGATTATAGTATGGGTGTAATGTTATGGGTGATTGCAATTGTATTATTCCTAGCTATTATTGGATTGGGCTGGGAGACATTTCTGGCAGGTGTGTTAAAAGGAGTAGATAAGATAGGTGTTACTCCTATTATAAAAAATATTACGGATAGTACTAGAGATTCGATAGAAACTGTAATCTCTGATTCTTCCAGAGATTCTATAGAAAATACACTTAATTTTCATACCTGATAGGTAGTCGTTTGTTTGTTTTATAAAAAAGAAGAATTTTAATGAATTGAATATGCGGTGATATGTTATATTAGAGTTCTTTGAAAAGGATCTATATCAATCATTTTAATTTTTTCTCCTTTTATAATACGAGAGATTATTTCAATTGCAGCTTTTTTATGTAAATATTCATTATTATTACCACATCTATAGGAATAGGTACAACGGGGACATCCGTCTTCATTATCACATGGACATTCAGTAAGAATGGTATACGCTCGTTTTATCGCCAATTCAATTTTATCAAAGAGATTTTTACTTGCTCCATTTCCTCCAATACTCCCATCATGAACAACTATGATTCCTGTATCTCCCAAAGAAATTCCCCCTATATCTTGAGATGCTCCACCAATCAGCATGCTACTTCCTTCAATTACTACATGTTCAGTGGCATGGTATCCACTCACTTCGACTTTTTCCTTATCATCTACCATTTCTAAAGTTTTTACCGGTTTTGGTACTCGAAATATAAAACCTTTTGTTGAATATGTGTACGTTATTGGTTCATTTAAGTATACTTTATTTCCTTGTCCAATTTCTTTTCCTATTTCAATATTGGAATATCCTATTACCCTTTTAAAAATTTTCAGAGAGCAATATCTTACATTAATTCCAAAAATTTCCTTTTGTTCAAATATTTCTAATATTTCAGGAGATTCTTCAGTTATCGATTTAGTATAGAATGGATAGTCATTTGGTAGATTCTCTATAGATGCGAAATATCTGTGTGTTTTTTCATCTATTGTTAATTTTTGAACTTTATACCTTTTACCTGAAAGAAAGTAAATGGCATCATCGTGCAATTCTTCTAATGCTTGAGGGAGATTTCTATTTCCAATAATTTTTCCATTAAAAAGAATATTCACATCATTGCCAATTCCTCTAATATTATAATCCTTTAAAGAAATATGATTAGAGTTAGAGGGAACATATTTGCTATTACTAAATTTTATTAATTCTTTTTTTTCTAAATTAACAAGAGAATCAATGTAATTTTTTGCTTCATATTTTGAAATTGGTCTATCATAACACATAGCAAGAACTTGATTCTCCATTACAATTGGATTTAATGGATCAATATATGGTATTTCTTGATCGACAAAATAATCATTAGGATGGTTTTTATAATATTGACTTATCGGGTCGTTTCCCAATGTCAAAAATGCATAGCCTTCTTGACCCTTTCGTGATGCTCTTCCAAGTCTTTGCATAAGTCTATTTATAGGGACTAGATTTGATATAACAGCATCAACATCTCCAATATCTATTCCTAATTCTAGAGTTGGAGTAGAAGATATAACATCTAATTTTCCACTTTTAAAGGAATTTTCTACAATTTTCCTATTTTTAGGTGGAAGACCGGCTCTATGAACTCCAATTTTAATGCCTTGGTTTGCTGAAATAAATGCTATTAGCTCAGCTGATATGTGTGAATTACTAAAAACTAAAGTTTTGTGAGATTGGGTTATTTTTTTTATTAATTCAAGTATTAATGATTTATTTGATCTAAGTGAAGGATATATAATCGTAAAATTTGTCCGACTTCTTTTACCTCTGCCATTAATTAATTGCATCTTGCGAGAAAATAATAAATCACAAAATTCACTAACATTTGGTAAAGTAGCCGAACAAGCGATTATTTGCAGCTTTCCATTACTTACTATCCGTTCTAATCTTTTGATAATATAATGAACATTAGATCCAAATATTCCAGTATATACATGAACTTCATCTACTACTAAAAAATTCAAATTATTCAGCAATTTTGTAAATTTAGTATTATTTAAAAGATGAAAATGTATTGAATCAAAATTAGTTAGAACTATGTCTGGAGGGTACTCATAAAAATTTTGTTTTTCGGTTTCAGATAAATCGCCATCAAATATTTTTACTTCAATATTTATATCTTTGGCATAGTTAGTTATTTTTGCTAGCTGATCTCTAGCTAAAGCTTTAGTTGGATAAACAAAAATGGCTTTTATTTCTGTTGTTTTGAAATCTTTTTTATTGTTTAACCAATTTATATTATTTTTAGATTGAGTTTTTTGGTCGTACAATTTCTGCAAAATGGGAATACAAAATGCCTCTGTTTTTCCAGAAGCAGTTGGCGCGATTATCACAACATCTTTATTTCGAAGTATATTAAAAATTGCTTCTTCTTGGAACCTAAACAACTTTGTAATGTTTTTAGACTTTAACTGATTTACTAGGGCATCATCCAATGGTAGTTCTGTTAAATCTTTTCCTATGTCTATTTCTGAATTTTCTAATTTTTTAACTTGAACAATATAATCTAGATCAGAATACAAAATTTTATTAAAGAAAGGGTTGTTAATTTTACTGTCTTTTATCATTTTTTCTATTTCTTTTTTTGATCTCACTATTTTTTCACTTTCGAGTACAATTTTTAAATCTTCAAAAACGGTTACATGGCCATTGTCAAATTTATCTAAAAATTCCAAGTATGTATCATCAATATTATTATAAAATGGTAAAACAGCACATATTTTGCATTTTTCACAAATAAATAATAATCGTCCATCATAGATTCTATTAATTTTTATTGAAGATAACGATGTACAATTTGGGCATCTGTATTTTTTCACACCTAATAATGAATAATTAATACATATAATAAATTGTTTATCTTGTATTTTTTAACCTTCAAATTATTTTTTTTACTAAGTTCTTTATAATAAATTTTCACTATGAATCTTCATTTAATAGATTAAAGATAAATATAATTTTAATATTTTTGACATCTCTTAATTCTTCTATAATAAAAAATTTAATTTTTAAAATATAATATCAATGGGCATTTTACTCCTTATTTCTTTTCAAAGATACGGATAAAATCAACTATTTAAAAATTTTTTAAATTCTTATAATATATATAAAAGAGATATATATAA
>DATFCH010000275.1:0-4497 GCA_035253345.1 Nitrososphaeraceae archaeon | reverse complement strand
ATTGTCAAATTGAGATTAGCACACATAATAAATAAGTAAAATATATGACTACTATAATAAAATTAAGAGATTTACAATGATACAATAAACACCAGAAACTCAATATTACGGTCTAATTTAAAATTAAATGACTTTGGCTAATGAAAAAAATTTAATATCAAAAGCAGCGAAAACAAACTTTCCAATTCATAGTCTAATAGCCAAAAGATGGAGTGCAAGGGCATTTTCAACTAAATCAGTAGAAAAAACAAAATTACTTTCCATTTTAGAAGCTGCGAGATGGGCCCCATCATCAAGGAATGAACAGCCATGGCGTTACATAGTATTTACTAACGACAATTCAGAAAAACTTAATATGGCGAGATCTGTCTTGCTAGAAATAAACAATTATGCTAAACGAGCGCCGATTTTAATTTGTGCTATTACAAAGAAATATTATACTGATAATGGAATTTATAATAAACTTCATTTTCACGATTTAGGAGCGGCAAATGAAAATATGTTTCTTGAGTCTTTTAATCAAGGATTAATTATGCATGAAATGGGTGGGTTTGATCGAGAAAAAGCTAGAAAAGTTTTCAGCATTCCTGATGTTTTTGAAATTGGTGTAATGATAGCAATAGGATATCAAGATTCTCATGATATTCTTCCTGAAAGATATAGAGAAAAAGCATTTTCTCCTCGAGAAAGAAAATCATTATCGGAAATTGCATTCCTCGAACAATTAGGTAATGTACTAATATAATGTTTAGTCATTAGTAAATTAAGTAAAGTTATGAAATACTATATTCAAAATGCATTATTCATAGTGAATTAGTTCTAGTAACAAATTTTTAAGAAAGAAAGAAGGAGACCAAGGGATTATAATGACTGATTATAAAACCCCTTGATCTCTTTCTTCCTCACAATATCCTATTCAATGGTTTTTGATTGCTTTGCTCTTTTCATTGCAGCAATATTGGACTTGAAATATCTTCGATGAAACTGACTAGTGATATATATGTATTATAATATGGTACACAGATTAAAGTTTAATAAATTTTGATCCCCTGCTGCTTTGATTTGAGTAATCAATTTGGAGCGTTTAACAGCAGAAGATCATGGAAGTTTCTATCTATATGGGTTTCTGATTATATTATAGATACTAGTAACATATTTAAATATATTATATCTTTTCAGAGTCTAGTCTGAAGCAATGTAAAGGTCAGAAATCTCAGACTAGACTCGATTTGGTTGTATTCCCAAAGTGATCCTGTAGAAAGGATCACTATTATATTCTCAAAATTTTTATTTAACTATTGTCAATATTTTTAGCAGATAATATTTAGATATTCTTCTGTCAGATTTATTTGCAATTCAGAAAATACTTCAATGTGTAAAATTAAAAAAAATAAATCAATAACAGACTATCGTTTTTAATATTCAGTTTTTTAATAATGTATCATTAACTAATAGAGAATCTATTTTATTTTTCAAATCGTTCAAAAAAATAGGTTTGTATAGAACAATAATGTCGATATCTATTATACCTTTTTTAAGACTTTTAAGACAATTGTGATCTGCCGTAGTCATGCAAATAATTACATTTTCATCTATCTCTTTTAGTTTTTTATATATAGTTATACCATCAATACGTGGAATTCTCAAATCAAGTAAGATTAAATCGTATTTATTTTTTCTAAAATTAAATAGAGCCTCAAACGGATCAGTAAATGTTTCTACACTATATCCATTACATTCTAAAAATATTTTAAATAAATTAACAATATCTTCATCATCATCGATTATCAAAATTTTTTTATTATCGCTATTAATATTGTTACCCACTAGATCAATTCGCTAAATTTCTTGCAATATGCTATATTAGAGTTATAGAATATTTAATAATAATAAAATTCAACATAAATTAGAACTAACTTATTTTCATAAGATAATTAGAATGGATATCCAAGTAATTTTTCTATTTCATTTTTGAAAAGTCCTAATGGAATTGGCTTTTCAATTATTTTATCAATTTTTAGATTCGGAACTTTTTCATTTAAAGTAATTCACTGATAACAAATGCACTAATTAATATTACTTTTAGCTGACAATCATCATTTTTAATAATATATTTTTCTCTTATGTGTTGAATAAGTTCTAAACCATTCATTTGTGGCATCCTGTAATCTGTAATTATCAAAGAATGATTACAGATATTATTTTCATTATCAATATAGTTTAATGCTTCAATAGGATTATTAAAAGAAATAGCAGGATATCCCCATGCTTCTACACACTCATGATAAAGAGTAAGAATATCTTTTTCATCATCTACTAATAAAATGGGTTTAATATTATAGTCAAGATTAATTGAAATTGCGCAAAAACTCCCTTGTATATACTAAGACAAATTCACTATTAAAATGATTATAATTTAAAGCAGTTTAATTACAATTATTTTATACGAGAATAAGATAGAATAAAACCCAAGATTAAACAAGTTTTTAAACTAAACTGCTTTTACTATTAATTGCTACTATCCTTAATTCAAGGGATTCACTGGGGTGTTATGGTAGCCTCTAACACTCCAAGAACTAAAGTAATGATAACCGCCGGAGAATGAATCTATGGATTACATCAAGTTATGGATAAACCATTCTTCGGATCAGATGTTATATTTGCCTCTTATCGCAGTACAAATAAAAATTCTATATTGGTTATAAGTATTTGTGATAATTTTGTGTTATTCCATAGCCCTTTGTCTACTGAATAGAAAGGGCTAAATGAGTACATTGCATATTTTTTTATTTCTTTGGTAATTGAACATGTTTTTAATATTATATAGTAATTAGAGACAAATTATCGATTAATATGAAACTAAGGTAAATGTTATTTAACCAATTTTAATAGTTGAGTAATTGAAATTGGTTTGTTAACAAAAAGAAATTTTTCTTTATCATATCTTACATCCGAATATGCTGACATCAATATTACTTTAAGATTAGGATTGATATGGATTAATTTTGTACATAATTCATTGCCATCCATTACAGGCATCTTAAAATCTGATATTACCAGTCCGTATTCTTGGGGTTTTTTTCTATATTGTTTAATGCTTCAAGAGGATTAGTAAAAGCACAAACCTTGAAACTATTTAGCTTAAGAGCTTCTGAAAATAAGTTAACCAGATCAGCCTCATCGTCGATAATGACTATAGCCTTGGTTAACATTCCTATAGATATAAGAAAGGGGGTATTTAAACATGGAATCGAGTTTTAATTTAGGATTATACAATAATATGAAATTTAACCTTAATTTCTCTAAAATAAGATATCTAGCCGGTAAACTGTTAAATTAAAAATTGAAATTTCCTTTTTATTAGAAGATTATAGAGTTACTAATTATCTATAATTGCTTAATGATTCATGTACTTATTGACTACCTCTATAATTTGGGACACAAACAAAGGCTTTTTAAAAATCTCTAAGTTGAGTGTATGATTAACAATATGATCATAGCCAGAGACAAACACCATCTTGATATTGGGGTTTATTTTATTTATTTGATTAGCTAGTTCGCATCCGGTCATTTGTGGCATTCTATAGTCTATTAAAATAAATTTAACTTGTTCTGGATTTTCGCTAATATAATCAATTAAAAAATAAGGATTTACAAATCCTATAACAAGATATCCTTGCATATTGATAACATCAGTAAAGAGATTTAATATATCCTCATCATCATCCATTACTGCTATTTGAGGAGGAGATAAATCCATGAGGCTATCTAATTGCGAGTGGATTACATAATATTTATTGATATGCAAATGTGGCCTGCTTACTACATTTTTATTTTGTGTACTTTAACTAAAAATAAAAAAATGTGTGGTTTATTTTTGTATCAATTGATAATGTTTTTCACAGTAGGGTAATCTTTAAAAACTCTTGTTGCAATATTTTTACAATCCTTTTCTTTGAGGTTTTGTGTCATTCCTGTTACGTATGCATAAGATCCATAACTACATGATAGGTGATTGAAGGTTTTACCTCTCATGGATCTACCTATAAATGATACTATATATATGAGTATTAATAGAGCTGTTTCGCTAACCTAATATAAAATTTATATTAGATCTGGTGATTCTCACACTTTC
The DNA here is from genome assembly GCA_035253345.1 of Nitrososphaeraceae archaeon. GTDB lineage: Archaea > Thermoproteota > Nitrososphaeria > Nitrososphaerales > Nitrososphaeraceae > TH1177. Next base: position 362 of record DATFCH010000275.1, on the reverse strand, counting down.
AAAATATAGTTCACCATACCATTAACTATTTCTTTTTCTGTGTTGTTGCTGTATCTCTGTAATCTTTTTCACTGTAAAATTCATTTTTTATTCAATCTTTCAATCTTTCGATCAGGGCTTGTTGTTGGTGTTATAGATACTTACTTATTCCATTCCTGGAACACAAATTTGTAACTATATACATTTTATTCTCACTTGTAAAATCACAGTTTTTACCGACGTTTTAATTCTAATACAATTAATTTATCTCTAATTTTTATAAATAATAAAGATGTTATTTTGATACTAAGAACACAAGTGGCAAGTAATATCTTCAGGAGAATAGATTTTGCTTGAGCTGATATTTCCTTCATTCAATATTC
>DATFCH010000274.1:0-5679 GCA_035253345.1 Nitrososphaeraceae archaeon | reverse complement strand
CAAATATCAAAATCTACACAAACACTGTCTCCCCATATGCCTAGCTGTCCAGGTGCATCATAAGGCCCCCAAACGCTAATTCCTTTGAATTTGCCTTGTTTTTGTCTTTTCGATTTAAAGCCTGTATCTATAGGTCCATCAACTTTTGAATAATCGGTTCCATTACCTGTCAAAGAAATTGATGTCTCACCAGAACTAGGTTTGCTAATTGTAGGTGCATTAGAAGTTGATGCATTATTAGGAATTTGTGACACTTGTAGAGTAGATTGCATATTCGAAGATGTAGAAATTTCTTTAATAGACTGAGATGCTATGTATTTTTGTCTTTTAATCATACAAAGTTGAGAATGAACATCCTTCATACTCTCTAAAGTTAACTGATTTGAATGAATCAAAAGAGAACCACAATCTTCACAAACGTATTCATGAGCCATATTCAATATTACAATTATGTCATTTATCAATATTTGGTTGAAATCCTCTTAGATTAATTTGAATTTGAAAGTAACTATATAAAGATACAAGTTAATTGTTAAATTCAGGAAAATTGTCAGGTCTAGGATATGTATATTGGAAACATGTACTTTCTACTCTTCGTGATGTAATTCCAGTATACGATAGAGTTAATAAAATAATATCATTGGGACAGGACAATTCCTATCGATATCTAGGAATTAGTAAAAATGTAAGAGAGAGTGACCTTATTTTAGATGCAGGTTCTGGGTTTGGAAATATGTCATCTATGACCCAAAAAATAATTTCCAATAATGTAAGGATAATAATGTATGATCCATTGATAGAAATGCTTAAAAATTCTCGAAACCATTTGGTTGTTGATTCATTATCTTGTGGAATATTTGAGAATATTCCTTTTAAAGACGAAACATTTGATATTGTTATGTGTGGTTATTCTTTAAGAGATGCCATTAATTTGGAAAATGCAATATGTGAAATTCATCGTATTCTTAAAAAGGACGGAAAATTTATAATTGTAGATTTAGGGAAGCCTGACAATAAAATAATTCGTTTTGGAGTTAGTATTTATCTAAAATATATATTAAAAATATTGGCTTATTTGGTAGCCAGGGAAAATGGTCTAAAATTTAAAACGCTGTATGGAACATATATCAGATGGCCTGAAAATAGAATATTAAATTCAATGTTAAAGAAAAAATTTTCAGATGTTAAATATATAAAAAAAATGATCGGAGGTTCGATTATTGTTTCTTCAATAAAATAAAAAAATATATTGTTATCTTTCTATCATAAGTTCTGTTTAACTAAAACTAATAGTTATGAATGTCATTTATTTTTAAATAATGACCTGGTTACAATTATTATTCCAATAATAGGAAATAACGATATGAAAATATATGGAAATATAGCTAAAAAAACTGATGGATCAAAAATTGCCATGTAGGATTACCTATCGCCATCCTGCTTGTTATTTATTTAAATTTTGAATAGGCTTCATTTAAAAATGCATCTAATGTGCTTTTCCAAGCAGAAAAACCTTCAGGTTTTATAGGATAATTACGGTAATGTTCTACTAATTTTTTATTGAGTTGAGATGTATATCTTAATTCTTCAGCTAAATTTTTATTTAATGCACCACGTAGTAGTAGGTTAAATTTATCTAAAGTATTGAATTCTGGATGTTCACCAATACTAATTTTTTCTATATCCAATTTCGAAAGAAAATGTTTCATTCCATAATCAATTTGTTCATTTGATAGAGTTTGTAACATCCTTCTAAACACCTCTAAGCCGGCAGTTTTATAACCATAATCGTTAATGAAGTCAACATTATATTTCCAGAGGCTCTCTTCAGAAACATCAGTTGCCTGTAAAGCTTCAACTGCATTTTTTCCTGCGATAGTCGCTGCAATAATTGCTGGTCCTATACCTCCTGCATCCAAAGGTTTCGGCATCCAGGCTGAATCTCCAACTAACATATAACCATTGCAAACCATACAATCATTTTGACGTCTTACTGATACTTGCCATGTCCCCCAAGTATTTCCTTGATCTGCTTCAGAATCTGGAATTTCTGGTGTACCAATAACTGGATTTATTCTAACGTAATCATCTATAAGATCTTTTAAATTTTTATGTGTTCCTCTGGTTCTATTATAGGCGTTAAATGCTCTTTGTTGAACACCTAATCCAATGTTTACCTTATCGTTACCCTTAGGAAAAACCCATGCATAGCCGCCAGGAGCTAATTGTTGGTCTAGGTGGATTATACAATAGTCAGGATCAAAATAAGTTTTATCCTCCGCAATAGTTTTAAAGTTATAAATATATCTTCCAGTTGATTCTAAATCATCTCGATCGATTTTTTTTTGAATATAGGATTTGACTGGTAAATTAGATCTCAAAACAGATGTTACACCAGTGCAATCGATGGTTAACTTTGCGGTTTTTTTAATTGTTTGTTTTGTTTTTAGATCTTCACCTTCTATTCCTATAACAAAATTATTGTTTACTAGTAACGATCGTAATGCAACATTCTCCATTAATTCTATACCCATTTTTTTAGCATCGTTTAACTGTTTTTGAGGTAAAAGCCTTCTATTGAGAATGTAACCATCACCATCAAACGAAATTCCTGTTTTATGATCAGGAGAATAAGCTATTACTCCCTTGACAGGATGTTCGATTTCAGGATAGCCCCAAGAAATGTTAATTCTCTTTGTCATGTAATCAACACTATTTTTTCCCACAGCATCACCACAGACCCATCCATTGATGGTTTTTTTTCCCAAGTCTGAAAATGAATTTCTATCAATCACAAGGATTTTCAGAGTTTGTTTAGAATAGTAAGCCGAGGATGCAGCCACTATCATCCCAGCTAAACCTCCTCCTGCTATTATTATATCGTAGTCCGATCCGTTCTGCAACATGAATTAAGTTTTTTTGTAAAAATACAATATTTATAGTTAAGTCAATAATATCTTGATGAAAATATAATTTAGAAATTACAAAATTATTTACTCAGTTTTTAAATTAAAACGTAGTTCTATAAATGCACCAACGATTGAAAACTACCTATAACTTACGAAATATTTGTGACGTTTTTCAACTTCTTTATTTTCTCCCTTTTCAACTTTTTCTATTTCATTTTTTAACAGGTTTTTTGCATATTGTTTAAAATTATCGCTTTCAGATGTATTTGGAAATGTGGATAGGGTATATTCAAAATGTTTCATATATTCTATAACTTTATCTCTAAATTCTTGGAGGGATGGATTAAAAATATTATTTACTTTATACCACGATGTGGCACATGCTGTAGAATAGATCTTTGCTAGATCTTCAACTAATCTTTCTATTTCAAAATAATCTGGCATGATATTGAATATACAATTGCTATTATATGAAATTATAAAAAAATAAACAGATCAAAAAATGATTATTTTGAAGTTGCTTTGACTGTGATAATAATTTTAGAACTACATAAAATTTCTTTACAACGATTTCTTATAGTTACCTCAGTTACACCTGCTAGACCCGATACATCTATTTGAAGAATATTCATTCCCAAAAGAACAGAAGAGAGATATATATAAGCTGCCGCAATACCATTCGGAGATTTTCCATCTATCAATAGATTTTTTGAAGTTTTATGGGCTAACTCTATTGCTAATCTTTCAATTCTTGTGTCTAACTTTGCTAAATTAATTAATTTTGCAATATAGTGATCTATCGAAAGAGTTTGAGAAAGGCTACTCAGTATATTTTTTGGCCTATTTTGTGTATAATTATTGTCTGATGATATCACTTTATATTGAGAAATAGAGAAGGAAGTTTTTTCCTGATTTACTTTATTCACCTGAACTCTATTTATTTGAGTATTATCATTATTAACATCATTATATATTCCTAATTCCATACACATGATTCTATAATATTTTGACGCAAGTTTTAAACTGGCTCGATCTGTAGAAGATATACCAGTTGCCTCAACTATTTCCTCTAAAGATCGAACAATAGAACATCTTTTACATGCTAAATAAATTGTAGCAGCTGCAATACAGGAAACCGATTTACCTTTTGCTTCATTGCTTTTTTCATAATTTCTATAAATCATGGCGGCTGTTTCTATTAAAATCTTCGGTAGTGAAAGATTTGAGCCAGTTTCGGTTATTTTTGATAAAACATTAGATAAACGTCGATCCTTTGAAGAAGAAACTCTAATTCTTGAATGCCATTTCCTTAAGCTAGTCAGATGTTCTGCCATCTGAGAATTAATTGTTTTACCACCATAATCTTTCAATCCACTTCCAATCTCAGTCCTTAAACCATAATCATGTTGAGAAAAACTCATTGCTCCGCTTGCTCTAGAAATTCTATTTTTTTCTTCTAAATCCTTTGTCACTGATTCTGGTCCATAGTCATTGACTTCATCAAGTACAACATATCCACAATATTGACATAGAAATTCTCCCTTGCTGAAATCATGAATTAAATTGGAATTACATTCTGGGCATTTATTGCAATATTCTAAAAAAATCATTCCCGTTTTTTATGTCTCCGGTTTCCAGTTCTAAATGGTTTCTTGAATCCCTTTGAAAAATACTTTTTTGTATTTTTTGGGATAAATCTATATACATTTTCGCCGGATTTTGTTTCAAGATCCTCATCAGCCAATATTACTGAGGCATAAGGTGATTTGACGGAACCAATAAGTTCATTTACTATACCAATTTTTCTACCTTGAGAAGTTACAATGGTATCCCCCATCTTAATTGGTGATTCCTCAAAAAGTTTCAAAATAAGGCGACCACTTTTCGCCTTATGAATAATTTTACCTATCTCTGTCAAGAGATCATATTGTAGTTTACTTATTTTCATATTCTTCGGTCAACATAAATTAATAAAATTGATAAAAGAAGTTAAAAAGAGTTTTGATAGAATCTTAATTTTATTTTCCTCTTTTGCTTCTGTTTCTTGTGGACATTATTTTGACTGCTAGAGAAGAGATAATATCTGATTTTTTCTTATTTGTATCTTTAGGGATCATAATATAGCCAGACCTAACATAGGAACGGCGAGGAAACCTGGCATGATCATTAGAATGTTCAGATGTGATATCTAATCCTTCTTCTATCGCTGCATCGTATAGTTCTGAAAAAATAGGATCAAATATAGCAATATCCCTTTTAATTCGTCTCCCTTTCCTCCTCGAGAGATTCTTATTGAAATAATCTAACCAAATGATAATATGGTCGTAATCTTTCATTAATTTCTTAAAATCGATTTTAATATTTTAATTTTCACTTGGGATTTAAGAATAAGGTTAATAATTTATTTGAATTATACTACCAAGAAAATAAATTTACGAGTTTGATGAGGTTTCTTTTATGAGTATTGCATTCATACTTCCATGTTGACCTGGTCGTGAAACTATTTTGGCGATTCCTAACTCTGTTTCAACCACTGCACCCTTGCTTAATACTCCTCTTCTCTCATAATCTTTATTAGCATGGTTTTCTAAAACACGAATAATTTTAGTTTTTGTCGTTTTTTTATTTATTTTATCATTTAAATTAATAAAATCTATGTTTTTTATAGCCAGTTTAAAACTACCTCCTCTGATTCTTCTGCTTACAATTTTATTTTCTTTTGCTAATACTGGTTCGTTGGGATATCTGTCAATTTCAGATTTTCTACGCA
>DATFCH010000273.1:0-5821 GCA_035253345.1 Nitrososphaeraceae archaeon | reverse complement strand
CAAGGTTTATTCAGTTATTCTGTGAACATAGCATCACACTTTGAATCATTAAATATACATTGACACGGAACCGCGCGATATATAAGTTAATATAATGATTGAGTTTTCCGATGATGTTATCGTTTTTAAAATAACTCCACCCAAAATTAATAAGAAATAATATAATTAATTTTAAAATGTAATAAATTAAATTTTTAAAATCTAAAAATGCCATGGTCGATTTAATTTAGCTCATTTACCGTAACGTTTGTAATGAGAATTTACCCAATTTAATTTAATGAAGACAATTTATTAATTAAAATCGAAATAAATTGCCATAATTGAAATCGTCCTTATGAAAAAAATTGGTACTCAAATGATTTTATTGTGTTTAACCGTATACTTTTTCGATATATGAAATCCAGTGAACGATTATCTTATGTATTTCATCCCATCCATGCATCCCATTGATAATATTGGATGAATCTAAATTCGTTACCTTAAACCATTCCTGATGCATTCTTCCACAATTCTTACATTTCTCGGTATCAGCTTTAAATCTTGCTTTCAACTCGATATGAATTAATCTTTCAGCGCGGTGGACGTACTTGCAATTAATAATTTGTTTATTAAAAGTTGACAACACAATCATTGGAAACGTCTCTATCAATTCAGGATTATATTTGCATTGTTTGTCCCATTGATAAAGACGTTTCAAAACGTTTATTGTTCGGCCAACTTTATATAGTGTGTATTGAGAATGATTTTCGGTTTCGGGTAATCTATAGCGGTAGGCGTAAATAAAGCCGGATTCATCCGATTCAGATATTGGTTTCTCCATTTCATTTTTTAATAATGTTTTAGTTTCCTGTGAGATGTTAGGATTTATCCATTCTATTGAGATTTCAAATTAATAATATTGTAAAATTACATGTAATTGTTCATTTCAGCTACTTACCATCAATAGAATAATATTTTCGTTTTCCAAAGCCGGGAACAAACAAAGCGTTATTCAATTTTTCAGCAAATTTATTATGCTGATGGCAAAATTTTCCTTGGTATTTAAATTTATTTTTGCACCTATTACCTAATTTAGTAATTCTTTCGCATTGATGTGTCATATCCAATGGTGTTGACCCTAAAATTAAATCATCCGTTATTTCCACTTTAAGACTTTCGTTTAGAAAGTCTTTTTCTTTAAATTTATTGTTCTCGATTTCTTCAATAGATTCATTATGTATATGGCAATATTTTCCTCGGTATTTGTATTTATTTTTGCATCTTTCGCCTATTACAGTAATTCCTTCGCATTGATGTATTACATTTTGATTATCTGATGGTGTTGATTTATGATTATAACAGAAATTATTTTGTGATGCATATTTTTGAGTGATTGGTACTCCATATTTATTTTTCCCGCTAATTTGTTCTTGATGATAACGACAAAAATCACCAGTACCAGCATAATTCCTACAAGGATTACCGGTAATAATTGAATTCCCACAGCATAATGGACTTTTATTTAATCTCATCTTGGCAGGCCGAGTAACTGTTTAACTTAATGATGATATATTTCGAAATACTTTATATATTAATTTCGAATATGTTGAAAAAGGCTACTCGAGTAATTAAAGTAATCAATATTATCGAATGTTTCTGATGAGAATTGAGGAATTCGGAGTTGAAAGACGGGTTTATTTATATGTGCTATCTGATATTCGTAATCTATTTGTTCGGTTATTACTTTCGGAGTAATTCTTTGTAGTTACTGTAAGCAGTTAGTTTCTCGGTAAATCGGATATTGCTTCAGAGCATTTATTAGCTAATATCCGAATAACCGCTCTTTAAAATCAAAAAATGAAAATAATAATCATCAAGTAAATCAAAGGCCCTAAAAAAGCAGCTTTACTAATATCGCTTAAAAATTAATTTACTAAACAACGACGAAATAAATCTATTCTAAATCATTAAGTTCAACATCGTGAACAAAATTTCCAAATTCCGTACTCTCCTCATTAATCTTTTTAGCTTGCTCGTAAGTAATACCTTCACGATCTTCCAAAATTAACATTATTGCTGTTTCAGGAATAAGTACATATTGTATAAATTCGCTACATGTTAGAGGAAGTGTTTGTGCCGGATCAATAATTAAATTATTGGAGATACATTTTGTTATTATTGTAGAACCCATAGTTCCGTAATATCCTGCCTATGTATTTACAAATTTATTAGTAAAATAATAAAAAAAAAAAATTCATTTTAAATTTGAGAAATTACATTAATTTTATATCTGTAATACGCTATATTCGGATTAATAAGTTTTCCAATCTCATGACGCTCTTTCAAAGCGGTATCCAAAAAGGAGCTAGGTCTGGTCTTCGTTAATAACTTCTTCCATTCCGGTATTAATTTCTTTACTCTTTGATAAACGATGTCAAAATTGATATTCAAAGGATAACCTTTACTAATACCTTTAGGTACAATTATATCCTCTGCATTATGAATTCGATGGATCTCAAACGCATTACCAATTGATAATGAATTAATATCTTCAGGTGGTAATTTTAAATGTTCCATAAATTTAATAATACGCTTCGAAAATGGGACTTTAATAATTTCGTGACAAAAAAAACATTTTACTACAAATTGAATAATAATAAATTAATAATCATGAACCAATCAAATATCATAAACTTATTATACCTTTTTCGATTGTATTCAACTTTTCTTTTTGATAACTTATATGATTATAGAAAGATTTATCTAAAGAATAACAATAATAGCTTTAATCGAAAATAAAAATAAAAAAATGAATTATTCAATAAACAAATTAACGTACGTTCAACTTTTTTATTTAAATCTTTTTGGAAAATATATTTCGACTACAGTTTGAAAAAAAATATGTAATTATAAAAAAAAACGAAATTAAAAATTTAAAACTTCTAATTTTCCCACCATGCTATTTGCAGTATCCACCCAATTCTTCGAAAAATTTAATCCATCCTTCAAAGAATTTTCAACCAATTTCCACTTTTCGTAACTTAATTTCTCCCAATAACTTATAGGCACTCTAGTTATGAATTTTAATGTAGGGAGACCGAAGTTTTCGATTAAACAAGCTATTCGCAACGATGCAATTATTTTTTTGGTGACTAAACTTTGTCCTTCAAGAATTTCTGCATGAATATTCTTGCCTTCCTTAGAGTACTTTAATACGCAAAGTGCGAACTTCGCATAATTAACGTATAATTCATAGGAGGCAGGACCATTTAATTGAGAAAATAAATTTTTACAGAAATCCTCGAAACACTCGGCTTCAAAGTCAATAAATACTTCTTCGTGACCGTCATCAAGATCACCAGAGCGAATACGCTATAAAGGAAGTATTAAAAGACTATCTAAAAAATAGTAAAAATGATACAATTGATGACTTACTGAATTAATGCTTTCTTCAGTCACGTAAGACATAATAGAATTGTAAATTTTTTCTTGGTCGGCGTAAGTAGTTGTTTTGCATTTTTCTTTACTTGCAGAATTTGAAAAAAGTTTCAAATACGTATAGACTTCAGTTAGAGAATTCTGGCTGGGCTTCCAGCCATCATTAGTTTTTTCATATAGGTTATCTTTTAAAATAAAATATTCTTTTTCTTCTCTCTTAAAAATTATCATTGATTCGTCATTGTCGAGACACTTTGTTAACGTAGATACTGCACCCTTCTGACTAGCGGAAATATTTAAACTGAGGTTGTCAAATTTTTCAATCAAATCCATGATATAACTTTTAATGATATGAAACAAAGATAATCAGTTCCATATTTATAAATAAAAAAATGATAATCACGTGTGAATGAGATACGCGTAAACAAAAAAGCGTAAATAAAGGTACACAACATAATCTGACCAATTATATTATTAACCTGCGCAGGTCTGAAAGATCGTGCCCTGCGCAGGTCCAAAGAATTTTATTCGCTTTTTAATAATTAAGAAATGGTATTATGAGCATTGAAGGTCTCTTTTGTGCCTAAACTGCGCAGGTCCGACAAACTTTATTCGATTTACAATAAAAAAAAAGTATGAAATGGTACGAAGAGTATCGTTGTGTTTATAATGAACACGCCCCGGAGTTGGTTTAAAGGAAGATCAAAATCTCTTTGCCGCATAGCCTTTGCACGTCAGAAAAATCGTGATCTGCGCAGATCCGACGAACTTTATTCGCTTTTTACGTAAATTATAATTACGAGATTATCATCACGCATCTGAGTAGTTTTAATGAAAGATCAAAGTTTTTTCAAGACTTGCCTGCGCAGGTCAGATGGATCGTGCCCTGCGCAGGTCCGACGTACTTTATGCGCTTTTTACGACAAAATCATAACATAATGTAATTATCTGAGAATTATTCTAGTGATTTTAGACTAACAAAATGATATTCACATAGTGTACTTTATACGATTATGATTCATTACGGCAAATAATGGTTTATAAAATTTTATAAAATGTTAGCTCGAACATTTTTGATTCGTAGTTGTAAAATTGCATAATTACTCATAATCGATAATTTTTTTTAATTGGATTATCTTAGCAGACCAAATTTATTATCCAGTATAATTTCGAAAAAATAAAATTACTCAACAAAAGTGACAAAAAAATTTTTTTTAAAAAAAAAAGAAACTAAAATTTGTTGCAGGTAATAATTAAACCCCTAATCCTCTTCAGATTCCGATTCATCTACTTCGATTTCCCCTTCGTTACCGGTAATATTCAATCTCGACAAATCAGAGACTAAAGTAATTTCATCGACCGGAAATGCCTGACTTTTCTTGGTACAATCAATTATAATATTCCAGTATTCATCATAAATCAAATTCCAATAACTAAACGGAATACTACAAATAGACCAGGAACCACGAGGGAGAATTGAGAATAATTTTGTAAACAATTCGATTTTTTTTAAAATTTTCGCATCACTCCATCTTTCGATTCCTAAAGCGCTTTTCATATCTTTTTGAAACTCCGAAAAATCGCTATCGCTTTTTCCAAATTTTTGCTCGTATAAATTATCGTAAAGACTAAGTAATTTTAATTGATTATATTTTTCGTAAATATTTTTCGAAGAAGAAATAAGCTTGTAAATTTTGGTAAGTTCTTTAATCCTTTCATCGTTATCATCAATCCATTTGACGTTTTTCATTGCCTCGTTTTCAGTAGAAACATCAGGCCCAAATTTCTTCATTTGAGAAATATTGATCATAACTTTTTCGATCATATTTTTTTGTTCAGATAATTTACCAAGTTTTCTTTTTTTCTTTTTTTTGTTTACTTCAAGAGCCTGTTTCAACTCTGTGTTTTTCGTCTTAAGCACCTCATTTTGATGTCTAATTTCCTCAATTTGGCGTTCAAGCTCATTATATTGGTCAATTTTAACAAAACCAATATAAACTTGTTTATCATTGACTAAAACATATTTCCACTCGGAGTCAACGCGTTGGTAACAATTTTCACCAAACAAAATTTTATCACTACAAGCAATAAGAAAGGCTTTATCATGTTCCGTTAAAGTGTTAATAAGTCTTGTAAAAGTGTTTTTTAAGTTCGAAGAAAGTTCCATGTTGATGAGAGTGCGTAAGATAAATACAATAGCGATAGATACAGTATTTATATAAAAAACAAGTTTATCTTTTTTTGGAAAAAAGATCGATAATGATCTTTTATCTATCAAAGATTGACATTAACCTTATACAGTAATACAGTAGCATCACTATAATTTTTAACAAAAAGTGATTTTTAGAAGGAAGGTTAGATCATTTGAATTCCGATCTTGACGGAAAGAAAGTCTCAGGTTTCA
>DATFCH010000272.1:0-3040 GCA_035253345.1 Nitrososphaeraceae archaeon | reverse complement strand
GATTAACTAATTAATACATAGTTAGGTTTGCTCTATTATTTTTATAATTTTAGGGAAGGATATTGGTTCTTTAATATCTCTAAATTAAGAGCATTATTGACACATCATCGAAGACTATTATCAAGATCATCTTAATTTTTGGATCGATGGCATATACACGTACGGCTAATTGGTAATCACTAATCTGTGGCATTTTGGATATATTAGGATTAATTGAATCTTATCTGGATATTTGCTGATATAATCCATTAAAATGGATTAGTAAATTCAATAACAAAATAGCCATCATACGTATTACCACTGTAAAGAGATTACTATATCTTCTTCACTATCAACTACTGCTACTGTTGTTGAAGGTGATTTCTTTTATAGTATAACTTTTTGAGGATTACATAATATTTATTGCTAATGGAACTAAAATCTTGACTAATAGCGATTGAAAATGATTTGGTTATATTGATAGTAAAGGTAGAAAAACGATTTAAATTATTATCCATATCTCTCCTTCTCTCTAAATCACTAATCATATCTACGACTGCATATCATGCTATCTATATAATAATAGTAACAAAAAATTCCATGCCCTTAAATTTAATTATTTTTTTATATTTTATACTAAATTTTTGTTTTACTTTATACCCTTTGACCTTTTAGTTTCTATCATTCAAATCAATTAAAACATCTTCTACCCTCCAAATAAATTTTCAATCTTTTTGCAGCATATTTTCCTATTAAGCCAGTTATCAACCAGAAGAATAAATCTTCATTTTAAATGGAATATCGACTAGAAAATTTTATACTTTAATTTAGAAGCAAATTCTTATAATTAATCGAAAGTTTTGCTCATCGCTGTGTTCATTATAGTTACGTAATTTTTTTTGTATGTTTATAAAAGTTTAATACTAATTTAGGATTTTATCATTTTATTAATTTTAATAATAGTGTTGATATTGTCAATGATAAGATATATTGGAAGGATAAGGTTATTTTCCATGTAGATATTAATTCTTTCTATTCATCTTGCGAAGAAATTAAAGACCCATCCCTAAAGGGAAAACCTCATGCAGTTATAATGACACCTCAAGGTAATACAAATAATATTACAAAAGGTGCAGTAGCGACTTGTTCTTATGAGGCTAAAAAACTCGGAATAAAGTCAGCAATGCCATTATATAAAGCATTAGAATTATACCCTGATTTGATATTGCATGCAGTAGATAAAAAATTTTATGAAAAGATATCAAACCAAGTGATGGAGATTCTAGAAGAGTATGCAGATACCCTGGAACAGGCAAGTATTGATGAAGCCTATCTAGATTGTACACAAAAAGTTTCATCTAATAATAATAGTATAACAACAATCAAAGAATATGCTCAAGAAATAAAAAAATCTATAAAAGAAAAATGTGATGGTCTATTAACATCAATAGGTGTAGCACCAACAAAGTCTATTGCCAAAATTGCATCTGATTATTTAAAACCAGATGGTTTAACTATTGTACCATTTGAGCAAATAAGGGATTTCCTCAATTCACTAGAAGTTGATAGAATTTCAGGGATAGGAATTAAGACACAAAAGGTTCTAAAGGAAGAAATGAATATTAAGACTATAGGAGAGTTAGCAAATACAGATGTCCAAATACTCATAGAAAAGTTTGGAAAAAAAATAGGAACTTGGATGTGGCAGGTTGCAAATGGAAGGGATAATGAGCCAGTCCTCCCACGAGAAAAACACTCATCCTTGAGTAATGAGACTACTCTAGAATTTATTACAAATGATAAAGAGATTATAAAAAAATATTTGTTTGAATTGATCGATGAGCTCTTTGAAAGAATAAGGAAGAATAAATATCAATTTAGAACCGTTGGAATAAAATTGATGAAAACTGATTTTAGCATTGAAACCAGAGAAAAATCTTATAATACTTATCAAAGTGACAGGAAAAGTATTGAAGCTGTAATAGAAGAACTGCTAAACAAGTTTATTTTAGTAGAGACATCAAATACATCCAATCTAAAATCAACCGATACTACCAAAAAAATATTACCTATAAGAAAAGTAGGTTTAAGAGTTTCAAATCTAATAATCATAGGAACAAATGATAGGAATAAGGTCACTGAATATATTCAAAAAAAGATATTAGACTATTGTTAGCTATATAAAAAAGATTTATTTTGTTAATCAAGATTTGTCTTTGCAAATTTTGTAAAAAAAGTTAGGTAGTGGGCTGGGCGGGATTTGACCGCTTGGATCGACAGATATTTGATTCTGTCATGTCATTAAATAAAATCGAGGATATATTTAGCTTTTAATATTAGAAACATAATATTTGAAGTCTAAATAAAGTAAGATCTATGAGATTCATACTCCACTGGTACTGAAGTTCACTGTACTGTAGAGAAATTTTATAATTTAGAGTATAGTATAGGGTTAATATAACCATCAAAATGATATTTCTATTAGACCAACCTTAAATAATATTCATTCTATATAAATTCAATATGGCTTTTTCAATAAACTGTAAAGATGCAGGAGACCCTGTATGTAATCATACTATGTATGGTGAAACAGAAGAACTTTTGAAAAATGCAAAGGAACATGGAATAAAGGAACATGGATATACAGAAGAATCTTGGAATGAGATATTATCAAGAAATCCTGACCGTTTTAAGAAGATAATAAAACAAGTTTAATCATTATCTTTATTTTCTGGTGAATACATTTTAAAAATTGATTAATTTTTTAAAATTAGTAAAATTATAATTCTATTCATAGTTATAATCAAGTTTGCTACCGATTGGGAGCAATTTTTTCTATAATAAGAATTATTTAATTCTCAATTATAAAAATTCATTAAGTGGGATTTTACAAAAAATATTGTTATGGGTTCTAAAATGAGTCTACTCTGTTGTGATATTACTAACATGTATTAGCTTATATTATTTAGAAACTATATTCGATAAAAAAGTATCAAATATAATAAAAATTGTTGTTAGAGAATTTAGCAAATCAAATAAGATCAATTTACTGAAATAGTAT
>DATFCH010000271.1:0-2490 GCA_035253345.1 Nitrososphaeraceae archaeon | reverse complement strand
AATTAAAGTTGTAGTAGTTTTAATTTACAAGTTGCCATATTATATTACTTTTAAAAAATAACCATTACAATATTATTTTCAAAGAAATATTAGTATGAAGGGGATGGGATTCGAACCCATAAGGTACACTTGGGGGTTTTTTTTATAATTTATTGTTTATATTATTTGAAATTGCTGATGCTTAAAATATTAATATCATAATTGGCAAGTTCAATTCATTATTGGTCTAGATAGTCTAAATAATATCTACCTTAATCTTTTGAAAAAAAGAAGATTTAAAATTCTTCACAATCATTCGATTTTGTAGCTAATTGATTATTAAAGTCTAATATCTTATCCTGTCCACTTTCACAGGAGAAATTATCTGCCTTCATTTCCTACCAGTATATCATTCCCTTCATTACCAAAAAAGAGAATTATCTCCAGAATCACCTTGTAGATAATCATTTCCTTCATTTCCATGTAGTTTATCGTCTCCAAAGCCTCCTATACCATCATTTCCTGAATTACCATTAAGTGTATCATCTCCAGAACTTCCATTGAATCTATCGTTGCCTCCCAATCCTGTTATATATCTCTGAGATGTGCCTACTAGTTCATCATTACCTTGAGTTCCCTTAGGTTTATTTATAGAATTGTCTGAATTTATACAGACTGAAGACGGTAGTGGCAGAGGTGTTTGTTCATTATTTCGTGGTTCTTGTGTAGCCTTTACATTTATAGTAACTAAACCTGTGTTAGAGCTCTCTAGACCATGATTATCAGTTACTTGAAAGTGAAAGAATCTGAACCAACATAGTTGTTATTAGGAGTATGTGTTCCTGTACCAGGGTTAAAGTTAGAAATTCTCCCCCTTTATTGGACTGTTTATCATTTTATATAAATTGATTGTATATCCCTGATCAAAATCCATTCCTTGTAACTGTATTCCGAGTAGATTATTTTTGAAGGTCTCAACTGACTTGCCAAATCCTATAAAGAGAATATTTAATATCATATTTTATTAACTTTTGTAGATACGATAGCTACATTAACACTTTCGACTACGTTGTTTTCAATACTTTGAATGTAAAGCTATCGGCACCAAGAATAGAGTATTTAGTGTGTATTGGTTGTTGCTAGACAAGTACAATTACTAAACATTGCTACTCATCGAAATTGTATAATAGTGTTAGACTCCACGAGTTGGACGCGGGGAGTGGGATTCGAACCCACGAGTTCTTTCGAACATGGGATTAGCAATCCCACGCCCTACCAGGCTAGGCGACCCCCGCTCATATTTTAAATATACTCCTTTTAAAAAAAAGACATATTTATTATCTTTCCCATACACCATTTTTAAAGGTATATATATTGACAAAGTTATTTTCAATATTTTTTGCTTGATATGGAAGCCACTTAGAAAAAGTTTCATCATAAAAATAAATTACTTCAAAAGTATTAGGAGGGATAGAACTTAATTGTATAGGTACTATATCTACAAGATATTCTATTTTTTCTATTGCAATTTCAAATAGCCTAGTTGAGCTATTGGTTATAGAAAAAATAATATCAAAATCTCTTTGATTTGTAATACCTTTAAATCTAAATATAGATATAACTGGTTTTTTACCTCGTCTATGTTTTATTTCTTTTATTATATTTTTTATAGAATTCCATTGTTCAGATGATATTGTCTGAAAAAGATAATTATCAAATTTAACTGGAAATATTATTTCAATAAAGGTAGTTGAATAATCAGGATTTGAAAGAAAATTTGGAAGCTGGCTTTCCATATCGTCAAATGATAATTTTTCTTCTATGACATAAAATAGTCTTGTTAAAAATGTATAGATTATTTCTTGTTCTCTAATTGAAAGATCATAAAAACGAAAATACACGGAGGAATCCAAGAAATACGATTATAAATTTAATATCGCAAAATTTAAAGTTTCGTTTCTAAATTATTGAATTAGATATAATATTTACTAAATTATTAATATCAATAAAGAAACGATTTGTACTAATAATTTTCAATAGAAACAAAAAATAAAATGATAGTTGAATATATTAAAATTAAAATTGTGGTGCAGTAACTATCATATCATTTAGCTGTTTATGTATAGATAAATAATGAGTACCTTTTGGTGTCACTTTATAAGTTTGTACTTGTGAATTATATTCAAGTAATTCTTTTTCTAGTAACAAGGCGAGATATTCTTTCAACTGCGAATAAGATAAGAACGCACTATACATAATTTTTGTTGCCGTGATTCCGTTATTGCTTCTGCTGTTTGCTACTGATTCTAGTATGAAAGCTATGATTTCATTTCTGCTTCTATTCTTCATGCTTTATTAATATTTTTATACCTATGTTAAGATTAAGAAAGAATTAATATATAAAAAAAGATAGAATATGGATTTTTGAAATTCTTAGAGAATTATATATGTTATATAATAGAAAGTATTGAAGATATTAAAGTATTATATTAAATTTTTTTATATCAAAAT
>DATFCH010000270.1:0-4864 GCA_035253345.1 Nitrososphaeraceae archaeon | reverse complement strand
TATTATCGGTACAAAATTATGTGAAACTCCTAAATCCGAGGATTTCAAAAGAATAAAGGAAAAGTTGAATGCACCTAAGCTAAAAATTCCAAGTATAATAACTAGAAGAACAAATATTTTATTCTCCGCGAATAAATTCTTTAAATTAGAAAAAAAGGTAATTTTTACTAATTGTTGTTCTTTATCTTTTATGTTTATAATTTTGTCTTTAACAAATCGAATTAATATAAAAAGTGATACTATACCAGGAATTATAGAAAGCAAAAAAATATACTGAATATTTCCTCCAGTTAATTCTAAGATTAAAAAGGCAAATAAGGGACCTATTATTGCTCCTATTTGGTCTAATGTTCTATGAATACCAAATGCCTTTCCTGTATTGGATTCATCAACAGAATCAGCGATTAATGCATCACGAGGTGCTGTTCTAATACCTTTACCTATCCTGTCTACGATTCTTACAGTTATTGTATCTGCAAAGGTAGTTACAAATATAAAGAAAGGTTTACTAATAGTAGATATTACATATCCGATTATAACCAGAATCTTTCTTTTTCCAATTTTATCAGATATATATCCTGAGGGAATTCTAAAAATATAATTTACAAATTCACCAGACCCTTCTATTGCTCCTAAAATAGTTCTTGATAAATCTAGATCTTTAACAATATACAAAGGTAAAACAGACATTACCATTTCAGTTGAAAAATCTGTAAAAAAACTGACTAAGCCCATATATAATACATTTTTGAGTCCTGAAGATTTTTTCAATGATCAGGTTGAATGAATTTCTAAAAGTTATGAATGTATCTTCCTCTGTACTTTGTTTTATAATAATTCTTTTATATTGAAAAAACAGGATAATTGACATTCCTGACAGAAAATAGAAAAACCTCTGAACTGTGAACAACCTCAAAAATGTCTAGAATATTCAGTTATTATGGTAAATATTTTAATAGTTAATAACAGAACCCCCATCTGATGGATAAGGGTTCGAGTCCCACTCCCGGCGCTATATTCGCGGGTTTATGCATAATATTTTTATTTATTGCGCGTAAATCATATATTAAAGACGTTACCAGGTGTTAGCACAAAATACAGATAATCAACAAGTTTCTATTAATACAAGAGAACAACAGTTTAAATATAATAATAGAAATAATAGAGAAGGATTTACTACTTCTTTTGCTTCTGCTGCTATCGATAAAATAACTAATAAAATAAATATTGAAAGTCTAAAAAGAAAAATTGATAATATAACTCAATATCAAAAACCATACATATCAAAATTATTATGCGAAGTTCTTGACAAAAATGTTGAAAATGCTAAAATAATATGCGATTATATAATTGCAGAACAAAACAAGTTTAATATTAAAGAATCTACAAAGGAAGATAAAATAAAAAGATTGTTTCAACTTTCCAGATTTTTTAATCATAACAAATCTTTTTTTGAAATGAATAAAGAAAACATTTTAGAATTTCTTAATAGTCTTAGGAAACCTTCTCATTTAGATTTAAATCATAAGTCTATTGGGACTTGGAATGGCAGGGGGATGCTTTTTTTAAAATTCTTTAAATGGTTATACAATCCTAATGAATCTGATCCTAGAAAAAGAGAAACTCCAGATTGTATGAAAGGAATAAAACAACTTCCTAGAAGGGAAATCTCGTCATACAAACCTGATGACATGTGGACAAACAGGAACATGCTATTTTTCTAAAATATTGTCCTAATCCAAGGGATAGATGTTATCACGCAATGGCATTTGATACATCTTGTCGTCCATCAGAATTACTTTCACGAAAAATTTCTGATATTAAATTTAAAACATCATCTGAAGGAATACAATATGCAGAGATTACTGTAAACGGAAAGACTGGTTGCAGAACTCTACCTCTAATAGAAAGTATACCCTATATTAAAGAATGGATTCAATCTCACCCTACAGGAACTAACCCTGAATCATGGCTTTTTATTTCACTTAGTAATAAGAATAAATCAATTTATCCTTTAACTCGTGACGGGTTATTGAAGCATTACAAGGAACAATATAGGGATCGTCTATTTCCTAAATTACTAGAAAATAAAAATGTTCCAGAAGTTGATAAATCATATATTAGAAATATGCTAACAAAACCTTTTAATTTGTATATATTTCGCCATAGTGCTTTAACTGAAAAGAGTTCTTACTTAAAAGAACACATGTTAAGAAGTCACGCAGGATGGAGTTTGACAAGCAAAATGCCTCAACGGTATCTTCATTACTTTGGCACTGAATCATCTAAATCAATACTTCAGATTAAAGGTATAATAAAAGAAAATGATGATATACAGTATACCAAATTAAAACCTAGATATTGCCCTAATTGCAAGGAGAGTAATAAATCTGAAAGTAAATTTTGCATATCTTGTAAAATGGTATTATCTATTGATAATTATACAGAGATCTTAAAAAAACAAAATGAAAAAGAATCTGAAATACAAATTATGAAACAAAAAATTCAAATGATGGAGGAATCACAAAAAGAGATTTTAGAATGTCTGAAATATCCAGAAAGATTAAACAATATTTTGAATGAACAATAATAATAATTATGTTTTTTATAAAATAGAACTTTTTTAATAATACATACTAGAATAGTAATTAAATGGATTTCAATGTTAGTATAGGAGATGTCGATGATGATATAAGAATTTTAGCACCATGGCTTCTTAATTGTCTAAATCGATTGTCTAAAGGAAATCTTACGAAATTTATATTAAAACAACAAGTTTTTGCGCAAACACCAATGAATGGTTTCAAAGCAGATCCAGAGAAATACCAAAAATATCTAGATCTAAAGGGGATTTCAGACTATACTCGCGTTATTGAGCCTGTGATAGAATTTTTAGAAAGAAATAGTTTAGTAAGAATTTCTGATGTTAATCAAGCAAAAATTGCAATTACCCAAATTGGTTTTGATAAATGCAACGAACCTACAGACATAGAAGAGAGTTATAACCATACATTTTATCCTATAGAAGATGATGATGATATTGCTAAGAATCCTGGGTCTCGAAACTATAAATAAGAATATGGCAATTTGTGTCCGAGGAACATGGGATGAACAAACAATCGATGAAAAAATAATGGAAGATGATCATATAATTTTAAAAAGACGTAATTTAATCATCATCATAACCTACTATGGTTCAAATGAATGGATTATTCTATAGTAGGCTATGGCTTGCAGGTATCGGACCTCAATTATTATATAATATTTTATCACTAATTTATTGAAGACAGAATCTTTTCATGTCCAAGTCATTGCCCTTCGCCTCCATTGAATCCTCGGTTCTTATAACATTTTTTGAACGGACCAAAATAATGATAATTACAAAAGCAGTTCTAGTTTACTGAAAAATACATTCCTTCCAGTTAATTTAATTTATCAACAATTACTTTAAGTAGATTCAAAATACCTTAAGTGGATTTTATTAAAAAAATGAGATGTAACTAATTTAACGTATTGGTGAATAATAATAATAGGAAAAAGAAAGATTTACAGATTATCTAATAAAGGTTGATAACACAATTTCAAAAATTTAAAAAAAATCTGAATAATATTATAGAAGAAATTAAGGGATATTCTTAAAGCGGTCTTCTATAATTTAATCATAATCCACACATATGAGTAAGGCTATGGCATTTAATTTGAAGTAATATGTTAATAATTTTATTTTTTTATATAAATTTTGCCCTGTCGTCTTTGAGACCCAAAATCACAGACTAAATTATAAATATCAATAACACAAGTTAAAAATATTACTACTATCGCCATCTACTATCCATAAATCAAGTTATATCTTGATGTACAACGTATGTGTGATTTGCAAAGATGTAAGGGAACATGTTCACGCCATAAAGCAATGAGGCCTAGCACTGGTAATCGATATTTGATAGGACAAAAACGTTGTCAAGTTTGTCAGATATTTATTGATTGGCAAGGGTTGTTTTGTCCATGTTGTGGAGTAAGATTAAGACATAAACCAAGGAATAAGAAATTTAAAGAAATGATGATGATGATGTCAAAGACGGTTGTTGTTGTTAAAAACTAAAAATAAAATTAAAATATAAGTCTTTAAGCACATATTTCAATACACATTTCTGTATCTGGTGGACATGGTGCTTTACATTGAGTTTCTATTACTTGTTGTTGCTCAGTATCATTTGTCGTCTTGCTAGTATTATTATCATTATTATGGGTAGAGTTTTCTATTTGGCCAAGAACACTATCATTTTAAAAAAAATAGATGCTACAAGTCCATACAATATTATTATGGTAGTTATTATTAGTATCTACATAGAAAAAATTGCTGAAGTACCTAATATTTTCATCATATACTTTCAACCAAAATATAAAACCAATTAAAATAAAATATTTAGATAAATAAAATAACATATATATTCAAAACATAGAAAGAAAATTGAATAATACTAATAAACCAAAACATATAATTAATTAATAACTACTATTACGGAAGTTAATGAAAATACAAATCAAGGATCGACCAACATAGTCATAGTCTGGACTATTGAAGACTCCAGTTCAGGCTATGACAATTAAATTATCTCTAAGCATTATATAATATCATTAACACATCCATGTACTGATGGAATTCAAAAAATTAGTCAGCCAGTCCAGAGAAAGATTTCCATAGTCTTCTAAAAATTTCTCATCCTGATCAAGAGGACTATGGCTTTCGTCATTAACTTCGTTCTCCAAATATTATATAGCATATTTACAAAGAATACCAACTAAAAAACTCGTCATAATATCTTCTATTGTTGTGATAATGTCATCATAGAGGACTATGGTT
>DATFCH010000269.1:0-2863 GCA_035253345.1 Nitrososphaeraceae archaeon | reverse complement strand
AATTAAGAAGCCATGGTGCTAAAATTCTTATATCATCATCGACATCTCCTATACTAACATTGAAATCCATTTAATTACTATTCTAGTATGTATTATTAAAAAAGTTCTATTTTATAAAAAACATAATTATTAATTCTAGTTGAGAGTAATGGGATTTGAACCTCGTAGTTAATCTCCATGGTTCCGAAAATCTGATTGGTAAATTAAACTAACTCCTATAATATCAACCATATCAATTAATTATTATACATGAAAAATTTTCATTTTTTAAAGACCATAATCCTCTAAGGATGACTATTATCACAACAATAGAGGATGTTATGGTTAGGTTTACAGTAAGTTGTGTAAGGGTAGTTTATTGATTATTTATTTATAATTTGATTAATTTTGTTAGTTAACATAGCAGTAGAATATTGGTTAGTTACTACCATAGCCTTCTATGGGAGCAATGGAAACCCTAAGAAGGCTACGGCTATTTGGTTTTGATAGATCATATCTCGGATATGCGATTATGCGATTATGTTAGATAAACTTGATAATGAACTATATAATATTTGTAGAACGAAGTTAAAGAGATAACGATAGTTCTTCTCAAATACAATGATATTATTAGGGCTATAATATATTGTGAATCTGATTTGTTTTCAGTATAAGAAAATAATATTAATATAAACAATAACTATAGATAAATTAATTATCATAACCTAAACCAATCCATCTGTTGTTGAGGTTTATAGAAAGATAAACTGGTCCAGGCTATGATTTTGTGCAATGTCCCATTTATGATGTGATATGTTTTCAATACCTTCAAGTTATACTATTTATCAGTTGTGAAACTGTTCTCTTAGAATTTTAAATAACATTATTCTCATAACTGGAATTTACATGTTAATTAATTATCATTTCAAACCAATGTAAAACATATCATTTTTCTCATCAAATTTAACATCAATATAATAATTTTTTAATGCAAATTTATGAAATTCTTTATCATAACATATTGTATTTTCAATTAAGTCTATAGCATCATCTAATGGTTTTGATGGATCAATCTTAATTTGTTTGTATTTTAAATATTCTTTTACAATATGACGCATTGCTTGAAGACGACCTTCATGAGTTTCATAAATCTTTGAATTTTTAGTTTTCTCTTCTAGATCCCAATTGTCAACCATTATTATTTTCTTTTTTTAGTTTGTGTTTTAACCTGTATTTATTTATTGAATTGGTATTGTATAGATTAATTAATTAAATATATTTTTCTGCTATAATGATTATAACAAATTTATTGTGTTATAGAATCATAATACTAGCGTTATAGATAGATAGATTAACTCACTGACTGAAACTATTCATATACAATAAAATATATTTTGATTTTAATTTTTATTAATCTCAAGACAATTAAATTGGTTGATGAACTGATTTTAACATATCTTGGTATAGGACTTGGAGTAGTAGGAATAATTGCTACAATAGTTGTAGCATGACTTGTTCATAAATTACAACTAAAGGAAAAAAAATCCGCGGACAAAATGATTGAGAGGATTAATAAAATAACGGAAAATCAAGCAAAGATTTTAGAATCGTTTGAAAAACGACGCGAACAGCATATTGACTGGTTAATACATCATGTAGGTGGTGTTCTTCAAATTCTTATAAAAAGTTATAAAGAGTTGATTAGTAGAATTTCAATCTATCAAAATTCCAAAACTAAGACGCATCTCAATGAAACATTAGGACAAATTGAGTCTTGTAGAATGTTTCTAATTCAGTTAAGAGTATTATCAGAATTAGATATTCCTCTTGCTGCAATTTATATTTCTAACCCATAGATTTCAGCAAAATTTCAGGATACAGTTCAATTATTAGATAGAGGATTATATCGTGATAAAGAAGAAATTTTGAATATGGAAAATGAAGATTTGAATACTTGGAAAGTATCACTCAATTATCATATAAATGAAATGGAAAAATCTTTACAAATTATAAAGGAAGAAAAAGAAAAATAAAATCTTTACTTTTAATATTTCCTTTTATCAATGATATTAAAAAGTATTATTATTATCAAATTAAAATCATTTTGTATGTTATACCGTTAATCTAATATCACTAGAGTAATAGATTTATAAATACACAAAAATATATAAAAATAAAATAAATATAAATAATAATAGTTAATTTAAGTATTTTCTATCCATTTTATTGTCTGTAACATTTGTTCAAATTGTGTAAGATATTTATCAAATAAGTCATATTTTGCAGAATAATATCCTACGTATTTTTCTTTGTCATGCCCAGTAAGATATAATACATATTTATGTTGTGTATCTGGATTATCATAAGTTAATTTCGTTGTATTATTTGTTCCGTTAATATCAAAATCTTGTTGAGAAACTAGTTTTGAGTCGGAAATACCTTTCAGATTAGGATCATTCTTTTTATAGTTAACGTAATGCTCAAGTTTAGTATTTTTATAAGTATAATATCCATCATGTGCTACCATTCCATAAACTTGAGATTGATTCAAAACTTCATTTGGGAACATTTCTACAGCATAATTAGATCCGCCAAAGAAATTTAAAGATCCATACGCAGCATTTGCATAAGCCCAATTATTCAAAGGTTTTATCGAAAAATATAAAGTATCTACTCTGGAATCATCATCTTCGGTATTAGTAAGGTTCTCTGCAAAAACTGATTGTTGTTGTATTCCTAGTATTATAATTAGAAGTAATGATGATGCAATTATCAATAGTAGTATGCTATTATTATTATAATTTTGATTTTTTTTTTAATCATTTATCTTATTTCAATTTCTTGTATTGATAAAGATAACCTTTTTTGGGATGTTATAATTTCT
>DATFCH010000268.1:0-7287 GCA_035253345.1 Nitrososphaeraceae archaeon | reverse complement strand
ACAACTTTGTATAAATAATATAAAAAAATATTGAAAACTGCAATCCAGATATTTTATAATATATAACTATTAAAATCAAGAAACAGTATAACTTTAGCTAACTAGATAGATTTCAAAGTATATGATATCACTTAGTTATCATACATATAACTATTGTACAAAAGTTTCCCATTGTATTTAATGAATTATAAATTCACTTTGAGATTTATAAATTGAATAAAAAAAGGAACATAAAGAATATTATAAAGAAAAAGATCAGATAAAATAAATAATACAATAGCGATTATAGTAGTAAATACAATATCTACACAATACCTAACAAAAGTACATAATTACTATTATTTTGTTAACTATAGATATCGAATTTACATAAATAATGATGATTTGAAAATATGTTATCCTTTACTATTAGAATCAAGAATTGAAACGATTTTGACATATTCTCTAAAATCATATTTTTCCTTCTTACCATTATTTGTCATCCAAATGATTGGATTTTTAGAAGAAAAATTATTTAATTGTTCAATATTTAGTTCCTTTTCAAATTTTTTTAGTGTTTGGAATATAACTTTATAATCTAAATCCCTTATTTTTTGAATCGTTGCTCCTTCACCACTAGTCGTACCATCCATAGAATAAATTACGCCACCTACCATTCCAGGTCCAAATGATTGTCCAACATGTCCTAGATTCAAAAGTATTCCTCCAGACATATAAAGACCTGAATTATATCCGGAGCCAAAAGTTATTAGACTACCTCCTCTAGCCTGACCCATTGCTCTTTCCATACAACCCTTTCTTACAAGAAGATCTACACCTAAACTAAAATCTGTTGCTTGATTATTTTGGGCTGCAAGTTCTGTAGCAAAACCATCAACTATTATTTTTCCACTATAACCTTTGTCAGCTAATCCATTTTCAGCATGTCCATGTACTGTCCATGTACCGATAAAGTTACAAGTTGATGCAAAAAAATTTCCAACGTTGCCTTCTACGATTAGATTTAGTTTTATAGGTTCTCTAAATCCTAGAATTCCTATACGATATAGAGCTCTAGGATTTTTTAATTTTATATTGGTTTCTCCTTCTTTTATCTTTCTCTTTAACATCAAATTTACAGCCCTTTCATATATTAATGGAGAATTAGCTATATCCCTAAACTTTTCATAAGATGCACGTTTCAATCCTTTGGGTAGAGATATACCAAATTTTTTATATAATAAAGAATTAAGCCGTTCAAACTGTTCATCTAGATTAGATGTACTTGAACAAATACTGGTTGCAAGTTCTCTAATTTCGTCAATATCTAAATTATACATTTCTTTTGAATATTATTTTTTAAAGAAAATCTTTGGTTTTCCTGGTTGCGGAGTCTCTACGTATAAATTCGCTCCTACACAATCTAATGCTGATAGGTCAGTAGCGATTGCCCAGAAAGAAGGATAATCTTTGGTTCCTGGATTGTATCCAAAAATACCTTTTCTTGCCCCAAACCTATCCCTTACTAAGGCTAAACAATCAGGAGTTGAAACTATATAAGTAAAGGGACCATCTGCCTTGTTAATGAATTCATAATTTGCCTTTTCTATATCATTATGTTTTAAAAGCTGATCAGCAATAAATACAGCTATTACTTCGGAATCACATCTAGAATGAAAACGATATCCTTGCAATTCAAGCAAAGACTTTAACTTTGAATAATTTGCGATCTCACCATTATGTACTACTGCTATATCTGGCATGATTGTAGTACTAAACGGATGTGCATTATCAGGGGTAACCCTACTACTAGTAGCTATTCTTAAATGTCCAATACCATGCGTTCCCTGTATTGACTTGATGTGATATTTTGTATCCAGATCTCGTACTAAACCTATATCCTTTATAAGACACATTTGTTTTGCACAAGTAGAAATGATCACATTAGGATCTTGGTTTAAATCGTATAGAACAGTATTTAATCTGTCTGGAAATACTTTTGCGCTGAATTTATTATACTTTTCATCTTCCTTTTTAAAATATTCGACTTGGTAAAATTCATGATCAAATTTTTTGTTAAAAACTGCTATTCCTGTACTATCCTGAGCTCTTATTTGTTGGCTTTCCATCATTTTATATAAAATAGAACCAATAGGAAAATCATCATAACAACTACAATTCTCTAACATTATCCCACATATTCCACACATTTTTTAATCACTCACCAAAGATTTGATAATCTCTTTTCTTTCGTCCAAACTTAATTTAATCCTGTTTTCTTCAATGTATTCATCAAGTGTTTCCTCGATGATTTGATAATATGTTTTATCTATTCCCTCTAGTAAAATATCACCTTGCAAGCTTGCTTCTATACTAGATGTACGTAAATCAGAAGGCGTCAAATTATGAAAATTACTATATCCCAGAGCAGCAGGAATTCCCTTTATCTCTTCTTTGGTAGCTATCATGTGACTATAAACCCTTTCTGTAACAAAGTCAATCTCAAAAATTCTATCAGAAAAAATTTCAGAATATGCTATTAGCATACTTGTAGAGTATCCTATTATATCTGCACCTAAAGCGATTGATTTTGTAAGCTTTCCAGTGGTATTTACATCACCTGCAATTACCAAAGTTACTTCAGGATTTACATAACAATTCTCTATATCTTTATTATTGTTGTAGTAATCTTGATTAGAATTAGATTCGTTTTTTTTATTGACCGTTTTAGAATATTCATTTAAAATTTTTCGTATATCATGGATAATTGCAATAGCATGTTTAGTTTTGTATATTTTACTTTGTTTTTTTACCTTTTCTGTATCTAATATTATTCCATCTATACCTGTATCCAATATTTTATCAATATCATTAGGAAAGGTATTACTAATATCGACTAATATAGGATATTCAAAATCTCTTCTTAAATTTCTGAGTAATTCTATAGTATTATTATCTACATATTCCAATACGATTCCTTGTGGAGAACCAGTTTGGTGCATTTTGAGGTTATTTATTGTTGTAGTAGATGAAATTTTTTTAAACCATGGATAATGTCTTTTAGAATATTTTGTATTTTTTATTTCATCTTCTGAAATAAATCCCAACATATTGCCTTCTTCTGCGAGTCTATTTAAAGTTCTATGAATAACTTCTAAAACATCACTAGAAAATGACATATTTTTATAAATTAACAAAGGTATTGTTAAATTAACTTTATAAGATGAGGTTCTTCCTATATTGGTATCTAGATCTATTGTTTCCCTATAAGGATCATAAGCCGGTCTTGAAAGTTGTGCCCCTAATGAGGTTACATAATCCCAGAGATTTATTGGTATATAACTATTTTTATTTTGATTATTGTTCCTAATATCATCATCTATTGAAGACAATCTAGGCATTCCTGTCCTCGCAAGCTCCATGATAGAATTTCTAATTAAAAACTTATCTGAATTCTTCAATGTTATCGAATCCTAAAATGGTGTATGTATAGTTGGTTTTTCTATATCAGTCAGGTTTTTTTCCCTTAAAACTGTAGCAATTCTTTTTTTAATTATATCTTTATAGGTTTGACCATCTTCTAATGGTAAATCTGAAGCTATACTAGCTAATTGATCTGTTGCAACTAGATCTTTCGTTCTAATATCATGTATACTTTTTCTTCCTAATGATCTAGTAATATTTTTTAATTCGTATAATGTTCCTTTTACATAATTAACTATTGAATCTATACTTTTTTCTATATCAAGCTTTTCATAGGAACCTGTTAATCCTGCAGGACACATATTTGTATAACAATCTTGTACCAGTGTACATCCCATAGAAATAAGAAATCCTGTACCTATTCCAACTCCGTTCGCTCCTAAAGCGATACATTTGGCTATTCTTTCTGCATCCCATACACTACCATGAACAAGTAATTGAAATTTATCATCTTGATGATTCGGATCATAATCATAAATTGCTTCTTTTGCAGGTTTTAGAGATGGTACTGTATTTATTCCAACCATATCTCTTAATTCCCAAGGAGCAGCACCTGTACCTCCAACCAAGCCATCAAGTGAAGCTGCATCAGCATATGATTTGAGAATTATTTCAATGTCATCATATACTCTTGAGCTTCCAACTTTCACAATTATTGGAATTTTCCAATCAGTGATTTCACGTAGTTCAAGAATTTTTGCTACTAAATCTTCTGGTCCTAAAATATCTAAATGTCGTGATGGAGAATGTGCTACCTTGAAAGAAGGTATACCTCTATTTTCTGCAACAAGCTCTGTTACCTTTGGTCCAGGTAATAAACCACCATGACCTATCTTCGCGCCTTGACCAATTTTTATCTCAATGGCATCTGCATTTAATAGATAGCTAGGATCTCGCCAAAACCGTCCGGAAGCATACTGAGTGATCAACGGATAAAAACGACAAAATAAATGATCTCGATCGATAGAATCTAAATTATGTTCTCTTAATAACCTTTCAGCATAGTTTAAGATACTATCTTGTCTTTTTCTAGAAACATATGATCTTGTCTCATTGGAACCATAAAGTTCCCAAGGTAAAGCTCCTCCTTCACCTGTATTCATCATAATTTTTATTCCATCTTTGGCAAGTCTGTTTAATGCTAAATGTAGTGCAAT
The DNA here is from genome assembly GCA_035253345.1 of Nitrososphaeraceae archaeon. GTDB lineage: Archaea > Thermoproteota > Nitrososphaeria > Nitrososphaerales > Nitrososphaeraceae > TH1177. The sequence continues at coordinate 2,668 of DATFCH010000268.1, read as the reverse complement.
TTTAGCAGGAAGCTTTAAAGAACCATAACTCATGCCTGAAACAAAAAATGGAGCATTCGTTAAAATGGAGTTACTAGAATATCTTTGCCCTATTATCAAATTGGTATCAATGTTTGTATTATCCTCATAATCTTTATGAAGTTCATCGGATTCAGCTGTCTGTAATCTTGCTCCAATTATTTTAATTGATGGAAAATAATCATTTGGAGATCTTGCTCCTAATCCTGAATATGGAACATGTGATTCAATTGCTTTTCTTACGTCAAGAATAAGTCTATCCTGATCGAAATAAGAATTCTGTGATGTGTCTGCTGCTGCTGCTGCTTTTAAGATATTTCTTTTAAAATCAAGTAAGTCTTTAGAATAAGGCATATTAGCTACTAAATCTTTAATAATTTATTAGTTATCGTAAAATACATCATAACTATTTTTCACACGTTATTGTACATATAGAACTCTCTTGGCGAAGGAATTGAAATAACCTGTGTATGCTCATCTCTTTTTATTTCACAATACATATCTAGAAAATCACTTACAAATACTGTTTTAAGAAATTCATTGTCTGATTCTAAAGAATCTATTGCACTTTCCAACGATGTTGGTAATTTAGTTATACCATATTCTCTTTTTTTCTCTTCTGACAATTTGTATATATTTTCATCTACTGGATCAGGTGGAGCAATTTTTTTTACTATACCATCTAGACCTGCGAGTAATAATGCTGCCTCTACAAGATATATATTGGAACTTGGATCTGGAGTTCTATATTCTATTCTTTTCCTATTTTTCATATTACGAAAATGAGCAGGGACCCGTATACTTGATGAACGGTTCATTTTACTCCATGCGATATTTATGGGTGCTTCATAGCCAGGAACTAGTCTTCTATATGAATTTGTAGTAGGATTGGTTAAAGCACAAAGTGCTCTGGCATGATCCATTAACCCTCCTATGTAATAAAGTGCTGTTTGACTTAGTTCAGCATATTCATCTGCTGGATCGTAAAACAAATTAGCTAGATTGTTTTTATCAAAAGAGTCATTATTACTTTCAGCATTATCTTTGTTTTGCTTTCCCCATAAACTTTGACTGACATGCATACCAGACCCATTGTCTAGAGCTATAGGTTTTGGCATAAAATTTGCAATCATATTACGTTTAGCTGCAGCCTCTTTTACTGTTTTTTTGTATGTTAATACTTTATCTGCCATCGAAACTAGTTGATCATATTCTACCTGGATTTCGCACTGCCCACCAGTTGCAACCTCATGATGATGAGCTTCTACATTAATCCCAAAATATTCTTTCAATGTATCAGATACTTCATCTCTAAAGTCTGTCAAACTATCTGCAGGAGGTGCAGGAAAATATCCGCTTTTAAAAGGAATTGTGTATCCCGAACTCCCGTTACTGTGACTCCAAGGTGCTTCAGCTGATTCAATAGAATATCCGGAACCGCCAGAACAATTGATAGTTGACATTGGATTTGGTAACAATGTCATTTTGTTAAATACAAAAAATTCTAATTCTGGACCCCAATAACTTCGTTCAAACCCTCTTTTCTTTGCAGCTTCCTCTGCCATCTGTGCAATATAACGAGGATCTCGCTGGTAGCGGCGTCCATTAAAACCTTCACAGATATCAACTATTAGTCGTGCAGCTTTTGACTCATAGTTGTAATTCTTGTTGTGATGATCTTTATCAAAATAATCAGGTAAGATAGCAAAAGTAAAAGGATCTGGCTTAAGTATCATATCTGACTCGTAAATTTCTTTGAATCCTTTAATCGAACTACCATCTAATCGTGGAAGACCCACTTTAAAAGAATCTTCAGTTATTTCTTGACTATTTACACTTATTTGCTGTAAAAATCCAAATGGATCACAGAAATTTAGTCTAACCCATTTTATTTTTGATTCACTTAATGTATTTACAACATGCTCAACTTGTTGATTGTGAGAACTCTTAGTAATCTGCATATTATTGTAAAGAACTACTCTAATATAAACAATTTTATTGTTTTAATTAACATTTGTAATGTTTTTCGATATTTTCATTAATTTTTGTTAAATGAATTAAATATAATCGATATGTAAAATTACAATTGTTAATTATCAATTTGTTAAAAAAATGTAATAGCTTTTTGGTGTATAAAACTTAGTAAAAAATAGATAACTTTTTTCTATAGCAATTTAAAATCCTCTTTAACTGTTATAAATACAAGATGTGTATTAGTTCTTTGCACTGATGGAATTGATAGTTCCTTTTTTACAAAATTGCTTAATTCTTTTCTATTTCGAAACTTGGCCACTATAATCATATCAGTTAACCCAGTTATATCATAAATAGCACATACATTTTCATATTTTGATAATACCTTTTCAACTTCAACTACCTTATTTTTTATAGCAGTAACTTCAATTATTGCTGTTAGATCATATCCTAATTTTTCATGGTCAAGTAATGCTGAATATGATTTAATAATTTTATTTCTCTCCAATTTTTCTACTCTGGCAAGAACAGTTGGTGGAGAAACCCCAATTTGTTCAGCTATACTACGATAAGAAAGCCTAGCATCAGAAACCAATTTTGTAAGAATTTTAATATCAATTTCATCTAATGATGTGTTATTCAAAATCTATTACCTCATTTATGAATATTTCATTTT
>DATFCH010000267.1:0-9727 GCA_035253345.1 Nitrososphaeraceae archaeon | reverse complement strand
TACTTTTCTGAATAATTTCATAAAAAATTTTGATAGAAATTTATTAACATATGGAAAAAATTCTATATAATATTATAAATATATTGATTAATGACATAATTTGTATTATTAATTTAAATATCCTTTTTAGCAAAAATAGATGTGGATGTATCTATGAAACCCAATAGTTTTGCTATGAAAGAGTGGCATTTAGAACATGTTGAAAAAGTAATTGTTCGATATGTAAAGGGGTTATCTCCAAACGCGACCTCATTTGAGAAGCGCAATTTTAAAAAATATAGTACTATGTCTAATTGTACAAAACAAATAGAATATGACAAAAAGCATGGTGTAACAGAAGAAGAAGTGATTGCAGTTATGCAAAGAATTAGAAATGATGATTCTTTTTCAGAATTACGTAAGAATCCGGATTCTGTTCAAAGACTGGACGAACTAGAAAAACAACTTACTTCTCCAAAAAAAATCGGTTGGTAAATTTATAGATATTAACTAATTAATTTTTTGTTTATTACCATAGTGAGACAAAAAGAAAAATATTTAAATTGTGAAAATTATAAAACATGAATGAATAGAAAAACCTCTACTACCATCATAGCTTCTAGTTTTGTTATTTTTGTGTTCTATTTTAGCTTAACAATAGAAGGGAACTACAATAATAATTTTTTTAATAATATAGAGATATTCGCTCAAGACGATAATGCACCCGTTGTTAAGAATTCAAAGATAATCGAATTTTCAGGCATTAATTATGCAGATGTTGTAAATAGCCGTGATATTAATCTAAACAGTTTTACAGTATCTGTATGGTTTAATACGGCAATGAATGTTACATCTGGAAACAATGGTATTTTGCTCAATAAAGGAGGATTTGGAAGTGATCGACCGGGGTTTAACCTTAATTATGGAATATGGCTTAACAACAGAGAAAAAGTTACTGGTGGATTTGAGACTCAAACAGGAGATGATTATTCTCTTACTTCTCAAGGATCCTATGACGATTCAACATGGCATAACGCAATTCTGACCTTCGATGGCGAGCAACATTTGTTAAAGTTATACATGGATGGCCTTGAAGTTGCAACCAACTCAACAAATATAGGAATAACACCTGATACTACAGGAAAACAACCCATTAGATTAGGTGCTAACTCTTTATCTGAAAAAGGAAAGATAAACGGTAATTATACAGGACAATTAGATGATATCCAAATATGGAATTATGCTTTTACTAAAGAACAAGTAGCTAATTTATTTGATACAGAGTCTAAGATAGCTAGATAACCGTAACTTAATTTGATAATACTAGTAATATCTAGAAAGAAAAAATTAGCATCATTAATAAATAAAAATGATAATTTTTTTTGAAATAATTATTATTTGTTATCTTCTGGAAATACATAATTCAAGAGCATGTCTACTGCTTTATTTTTTATGGCGTGTTTGAAATGCTCCGTTCCTTTTTTAGGAGTTTCAAGAGATTTATCATGTTCAACTTCTATGACGGGTCTATGATCTAATGCTCCTTCAAACTGAATTTTGTACTCTTTGAACTGTTTTGATTTAACAATTGAATCAAATATATCTTTTAGCCAAACTGACGCTACAAAATATACGTATGGTGGATTAATCTTTTGCCTAAGCAACTCTTTAAGACTGTCAAAAGTACGAAATACTGTTTTAGAGTCAGAATCAATTATTATAATTTCTTTATTTATTTGTTTATCGACAAGTTCTTTCTTTATTAATTCAGAATAATGAGATTCAGCAATTACTAGTATAATGGTTTTATGAGAATCTGGCTTTGATTTTAAAATAACCTGATATAACCTAGCACAATGTTCAATTCTTTCGAGAATATGCGATGGTAGTTTTAAAGAGGAATTTTTATGTATGGCATAAAGAATAATTAGATTACCATCAGTAAAATGTATTTCCGACAAATTATTTTATAATTAATTTTAATGATTCTTTTATACATTCCCAATATAAAACTGTACTAATTAAGTAAATATTGAACATTCATTAGTAATTATTATAAGATTTAGAATAATAATTTTCATAGTAATGGATATTTATACTGAAACTAGACCTTGGGGAAAATTTGAAAAATTCCATGAGAATCAGCTTTGTACAGTAAAATTAATTTATGTTAATACAAATTCTAGATTAAGTCTTCAATATCATGAGCATAGAATGGAATTCTGGAAAATTGTAAAAGGAAAAGCTAAGGTAGAGATTGATGAAACAGAGCATATAGTTAAAGAAAATGATAATATTATAATTCCTTGTGGTGCTAAACATAGAGTAACAGCATTAGAAGATAATTGCATAATATTGGAGATTTCCTATGGCAAGTTTGATGAAAATGATATAATTAGAATTGAAGATGACTATAATAGACTCTCAAAAAAAAAATAGTAGTTTAATATTTTTAATTATTAGTTGAATTTAGGAATATTCTTAATAAAATTAAATTCTTACTATAAATGTAGAATATTCTATAAAATAATCAAGAATCGCCATATGATATATCTTTAAAATTTAAAGTATACTCTTTATAGATTTTATTAAAAATTAAAAGAGAAGAATAACAAAAATATGGCAAGAAAAAAAAAGGGTAAACTAGAAGAAATTTTAAGCAAAGCTCTATATGCAGATAATCCAGCTGCGTATATTATTTTATACAGGGATTTTAATACACTTATTTCTATTCCTCTTTTAGAATTTATTGATATTTCACATAATTTTGAAATTATTCCGGCAAGCAGAATAGTTCAGATTATAAAAAAAGATAAAATAATTTATCAAAAAAGAATACATGAATTTACAAATAAAAAATAACCTAAATATTGGAATAATTCTTATTTTTTAATGAAAATTATTAAATTATGTCAAATGTATATTTACATAATTGAATAATAAGAAGGATAACGAAGAAGGCACAAATAGTAATCACAACAATAATAAAAAGAATGGTAGAAGTAATGAGAATTCAGATAATTTTAACTTTAATAATGATAAATATGATAAAAAAGAGAATTCAAAATTTAAAGAACATGGTCCTACACGATCACCTTCAGCGAATGATAAATCGACCAGATCACTATCATCGAAAGATTCTAATGATTTCAAGCATAAAATTAACAATGACATCAAAGGAATCACAAAAAAAATTAATAAGTATAAAGTAGGTTCTATAAATAAAAAAATATTATACTCTGCTATTGGGATTGTTGTAGTAGCTATTGTAATAATGATCTTCTCTCAAGGATCTAGTTTTAAATTTAATCAAGAGGCTGTTATAGAAGCAAAAGATTTGGAAATTTCATTGAAAAATGTTTCAATTACAAATATCGATAACGATAATATTAAAATCAATACAATATTTGATGTTTATAATCCAAATCATGGAACTTTAATTCTCGAGAACATTCATTATAATGTAAATTTGGAAAATACTCGTATTGCGTCTGGAGACATAGGAGAAAGACCAGAAGGTTTTATTGATTCGTCTGCTGGAATTTATCCTATAATTGGTAATGGAACGGTAACACTAAAAGATGAAAAAATAATACAAAAAGATAACAGAATAGATAATTTATGGAATAATATTACAAATGAAGGCTCTAGTTTTCAAGTTAATGGAAATTTTGCATTTAGACAAACATCTAGTTTTCAAGCACATGGAGGAGAAATTGATTTTAATTTAATATATCCTTAGATGTTATACATAAATACAAATTAATTTAAATGATGGGAAGATTTAATATCTATAATATTTCTTAAATAATGAATTGCGGTCATCGTCTAGTTTGGTTAGGACACTGGCCTTCCATGCATATAACATGCGAAGTTAGCCCGTAACCCGGGACTTTAAGTAAAGCGGGAATTCAAATCCCGGTGACCGCAGTATATGGGATTCATATAATATATTTTGCTAATCTATAGAAGATTAACTAATATTTGAAGCGCTATAGCATAAAAAAAGATTCTTTTTTTATAATTCTATTATATGAAATAAACAATTTATAAAATATATCGACATTAAATACTTTTGATATGAAAACAAAAAAAATATAAATAAATTAAAAGAATGCAGGTATAAAGAATGTCAACGTTGATCCGTTATCTATCAACTAAACAAATCTTGAAGAAGAGGTGTTTAAGCATAAGGTTAATCTATTACAAAAGGAAAGCCTTGTACTCAGGAAACGATCTACAGAATATAGGCTTTTTGTAAAATACTACAACCATAAATATATCATCTAGCTATATGTATGTTAAAAAGTTTCTCAATAGTTTTTCGTTGAAATTTTGGTAATATGTTTATTTTAAAAGTTTATAAAATTGCTTAAGAAATAATAGAAAAGTAGACGTAATACTTATAGATAGATAGATAGACATAAAGTTTAGAAATCTAGAAATAAAGCTTTTTATAATCGCTTAAAAATTCCAACTGATTCAGAAGTTAAATATTATAGCTTAGATTTTTGAGGTTGAATATTATTGATTTATCCCTTGATATTTAAAATAAATATTTACCTATTTTCCATTACTGCTTCTCTTGATAAAAGCATTAAAACTTTATCAGCTACATTTTCTGGACTCATTGGTTTAAGTGTAAATTCATCAGCACCATAACCCAATATCCTTGTTTTATCAGAATCTTCATCCGCAATAACAAGAATTTTAGTATTCATATTAATTTTTTTAATATTAATAATTAGCATCAAGTTTCTATCGCTTGCTATATTGCCGCCTATTATCACAACATCAACTTTTCCTTCCATTTCATTTAACTTTTCTAGACATTCCTTTCCGTTAGTAAATTTTAATGGCTCGCATCCCTTTAGCCATAACATGCCAGTTAGTACAGAGTTAGCGTCGTTATTATCTTGAATTATAAAAATGCGGGGTTTAGAAATAGGCATAACATAGGTATTTTATACTACTATAAAAAATAATTGATTATAACTATACTTTATTATTATACTAAATCAGTAGTAGATTTTTCAATTATACTACGTTTTGAAATCAATAATAAAAGTTTATCCGATATGTCTGTAGGACTTGAAGGTAATATCACGATTTCATCAGCTCCATAGTTGTAGATATTATTTTTTTTTGTTTCTTTATCAGCGATAACAAGAACTTTAGTAATAGAATTTATTCTTTTTATAATATCTATTAACCTCAGATCATTATCCAGTGCTATTTCATGACTTAATACTAAAGCATCTACATTTCTATCCATTTCTCTAAATTTCTTTAAACATTCTTTACCATCTATAAATTTAAAAGATTCTAATCCCTTTAACCAAAACGTGCCAGCTAATAAGGTGTTAACATCTTGATTTTTATAAAGTATAAATACTGCATGAGTTTGAAAAGACAATATAAAAGTTAGATACTAATACTATTAAATAGTTATATATAACTTAATTTCATTTAGGTAATAACGAAATTAACTAATTATTATAATCTGTTTTAATAATATAACAAAAGGATTTATAGTTATAATAAAAATTTTATCTAAGAAAACCACCTTCATTTATTGGAATTATTAAAATTAACAGTCGATAATATTTAATCCACCTACACAATACATTAGATTTTTATATCAAATATGCTTAAAAATAATGTCTTTTGTCTTCAAATGAAAATACCCCAAAATTACCTGCAAAAAATAAAAGTGAATTAACAGAACAAGTATTTCAAGCAATAGTAGATAGTGGAGAAACAGGAATATTTCAAACAGAACTTTGTAAATCTTTCTCTATAGACAGTAGAGACGGATCAAGGTTAGTTGGAAATCTTGAAAAACAATCTCTTATTTCTAGAGAACGAATATTATACAAAGGTAGATGGACATACAAATTAATAGTTAAAAAAATGCCTCAATTAAAAACATACAGAAGACCAATTGAAATTGCCAGTGTAGAAGGAGCTCCATGTTTTAGTTGTACATTCCAACACTTATGCTCTACAGAGGATGAAACAAGTCAGTATAGCCCGGCAAAATGTAATTGGATTGAACAATGGGTTATTCTTGATGCAAAGAAAAGAGGACTTTCAAATTCGCTATAGATTAGTATAAATATACAAAAAATTTCATTGTTTATTCTGAATATTAGAGAGCATCGTTGAACTCTTTCTGGACAATAACAAATGCTGATTCTATCTGGCTTGTGCCATTAACCTTCCATCTTATATTATCTATTGAATCTGATTGATTGTTTATTAATTTTTCAATAACATCCATATTTGTATCAGAAGGTTGAAGAATAATTGGAGATTTTAACGTAGTAGTTTGTCCTGGAGAAAATTGAGGTCTACCATTTAACGGAATATCCTCATAGGATAAAATACCATGACCTAATAATTCATCATCTCCTAATAGATCATATTCGATTTTTGAAGTTGTCGCAGTTTTTTCAGAAGGATTAGAAACATCAAATGACAACAGAAGTTCTATATTATTAGTATTATTTGAAAGGTTAGTAACATTTACAGAAGTGAGTTCAAAGTCAATTGCATTAACATCTGGAGCATTAACAAAATATTGAATTCTAGGAAGAAGAATAATTGTAATTACTAAAACACCTATTACTCCAAATAGAACAACTCTTTTTTTACTAAGGAACATATATTACAAATAAAGTTTAAAAAAAGAATTAAAATGTTTCTTAATTATAACAATCATATGGCACTATCAAAGATATATTAAAGTGATTTATATGTTTTAGACTAACACTGACAAGCTATGAACATAATCGATGGTTTTATCGTATGGATTCATCTTTTATCTGCAAGTATTTGGGTTGGTGGATCAATTTTTATTGGAATAATTCTTGCTCCGATGCTAAAACAAATTGGAAATTCAATGGAAGAAAGAATCATCATTATGATAAAACTTGGCAGGAGATTTAATAACATTGCATTTCCTTCATTTATTATTTTGATGTTAACAGGATTATATAATTCAAGATTTTTTTTTGAACATCCACAGACTTTTATTGAAACAGATTATGGAATTTTACTGTTTATTAAAATTGTATTAGTAGTTATTACTTTTGCAAGTTATATAGTTCATATCAAAACTTTTGGTAAAGATACCGAATTAAAGATTATTAAACATAGAGAATTTGAATATATTGATATAATTCGCTCGAGAATTATTAACTTAGGAAGATTGACTGTAATTCTATCTATAATAATCTTGTTACTTGCAGCTTTCCTAGATGCAGGTGTAGGATTTAGATAAAATATAATATTACTAATAAAAAATTTTAGTTACAAAAAACGTATTCTCTTAATCCTGCCTTATCCGCGGTATTTCCACCGATTTTTACTAAAACAAATTCCTTATTGGGATTCGATAATGGTTCATTAATTTTTATTTCATTTGAATGAAGTCTAATATATTCCTGCATATCCAATTTAGAACGTTCACCTATTTCTTTCTCTAAACTCATGCCTTTAACAATTTCTTTATAAGTAGGTTGAATTAAGCCACTAAAAACCATTGCACTACTGCCACTTCCATATGATCCGAATCCTATTCTTTTATTTTCCAAGTTAATATTTTTCTTGTATTCAAATTCTAACAGACTTCTTAATCCCATATACATAGATGCGGTATAAAGGTTTCCGATTATAGATGAAGCTTCAAGAGAGCTAGCCATTTTTTGTTCAAAAACTCTTTTGAAAAAAGATGTATGTATGAATGCTTTTCTAAATTTTTCATCTTCTTTCATAAAATCCTTATCAGCTAATATAGACTCAATCGTTCCACGCGGATCCTTTGGAGTAGGTTCATCCATTCCTACTTCTTCTATTATTTGCTTCCATCTGGGTAAATATCTCCATTCATGTCGTAGAAGATATGCCAATGCTTTTTCTCCCATTTTTCTATAAGGTAAATGTACACTAATGTAATCAATTTTATCTGTTATTGATTCATCTTCTTTCAATTGGATTAATTTATTTTTAAGTGCTTTTTCTCGGTAACTATCAAATGCCTTTTTTACTTGAATTAGATATAAATAATTTGAATAACTTCCATTAACTAAAGGTGTTTCCCTCCCTAAAGGTCTATAAAAATCATATTCATTTTTAATAATCGTAGAAGTAACTTTAGGGTCAAAAGTAACTAATCTAGGATTTTCTTTTACTAGCATAGCTATCGCACCTGCTCCTTGTGTATATTCTCCAGCTGATCCTAGATCGTATTTTGCAATATCGCTTACAATAACAATCGCGGCTCTGTCATTGTTTTCTTCTGCTCTAATCCAATTAGCATTATCATATAATGCATAGGAGCCACTTACGCAGGCGAATTTGCATTCTATTCCACCAGCATGTTCGAAAGACCCCTCACCATAAATCTGCTCAAGCATTCCAATGACAAAAGAATTCATAGCTTTTGATTCATCTAATGCTGATTCAGTTGCAACATACATTCTGCCTATATCTTTGGGTTTAACATCATTTTTTTGCATTAATTTTAAACAAGCATTAGCTGCCATACAAGCAGGATCCTGATTAGTATCCACCATAGCCATTTTATGTATTCCTATTCCATGTTCTAGTTTATGAGGATCTATTCCCCTAGCTATTGCAAAATCTTTTGAATCGATGTATAATCTAGGAACATAAATCGCCATATCATCAATACCAACAGGCATACAAAGTTTAAAATTGATAAAAAGGACATTTAAACGTATTTGTATTATTGGAATTATCGTAAAAATAGCGCTTATTTCTTTAATAACTAAATGATTATTAAATAAAAAAATAATTAAAAAAATCGCTAAATTACGATCATTAAAAGTTTTTTATTATACGATAAAAATTATCTCGTTCTGCAGCAAAAAATTCTGCTTGTTTAATAGATTCAATAATATTAGTAGAGGTGAGTTCAGTTGATCGTGCACCAGTTGCGCTTACTACTTCTTCACCTATCAATGTTCCACCAAAATCATCAGCACCGAAGTAAAGGGCCAATTGTGCCATTCCAATTCCATTTGTAAGCCAAGACGATTGGATATGAGAAATGCGACCATAAAACATTATTCTTGATATTGCAATCATTTTTAGTAATCTTAGCCCTCCAGAGGAATATTTGGCGATCCCTTCTGTTTGCATTTGAGTCTTATTAGGCTCAAATCCCCAAGGAATAAAAGCAATAAAACCATTAGTTTTTTCTTGCAAATCACATATTTTTATTATATGTTGTGCGATCTCATCCTCAGTTTCTACAGTTCCATACATCATTGTTGCTGAAGACTTGATGCCAAGATCATGTGCTTCCTTCATAATACTTAACCATTGATCACTCTTGATCTTGAGCGGACTGATTATAGATTTTACCCTGTCATCAAGAATTTCTGCTCCTGCTCCTGGTAATGAATCTAATCCGGCTCCTATTAATCTAGATAAAATCTCTTTAGTACTGCTTCTTTCAATTTTGGATATCATATCAATTTCAGAAACAGAAAGACCATGAATGGCAATTGAAGGATAAAATTTTTTTATTTCCTTAAAAATTTCTTCATAATATTCAATTGTTAAATTTGGATTATGGCCACCTTGAAAAAGGACTTGTGTAATTCCAAACATTTCCTTTGATAATTTGATTCTCTTAAGTATATCTTTGACATTGTGTGTATATGCTTCAACATGTCCGGGTGGGCGATAAAAAGCACAGAATTTACAGTAAGTTACA
>DATFCH010000266.1:0-12360 GCA_035253345.1 Nitrososphaeraceae archaeon | reverse complement strand
TTTTTGATGAGGCAGTATTATAGCCGCTCGGATATTGGTTCAGTCAGAGCCTCACTCTCGTACGGAGTATGTTAACTTCGAACCTAGCCTGTATACAAAAGGGATTTGTACCCAATAAAGATTTTCATATAGTCAGAGCCTATATTTGAGATTCATCTATTTAATCACAATTTTGATATACTATTTTATTATTATCATTGTATTTACTTTGTTACCATTAAATTTTTTTTGAAAATAAATTTTTCTGCCTATCAGACTATTATAGCAATATCTGTAAATACATTTCTCGCTGTAGACAATGACCCTATTTAAATTACATATAGTATGATTCAAATTAAACTATGCCCAAATTAATTATATGGGAACTGATCACGGTGTTTTTCCAGTAAATAATGAGTCATGGGAAAAAGAAGTATTAAAATCACAATTACCTGTTTTTGTTGATTTTTGGGCAGAATGGTGTGGGCCATGTAGAATGGTGGGACCAGCTGTTGAACAATTATCAAAAAGCCTTGATGGAAAAGTTAAAATTGTAAAGCTTAATGTAGATGAAAATCAAGAGATAGCAGTAAAATATGGAATTCATTCTATACCATCACTATTATTATTTAAAGATGGAAATGAGATTGCAAGAACTGTCGGAGCTGCTCCAAAAGAGGCATATCAAAAATTCATTGAGGAATCACTAGCTAAAAATTAGTATTATTCCTAGTATTGATACTATTATTAAATTAATCTTAGTACTACAAATAATTTTTTATATTTTCCTTAATTTTAACTAATTTTGAATGTATCTTTTATTATTTTTGTATCAAAAAGGCATTAATATAGATAGTAGTAATCGATAGCATAGTTTGGGTAAAAGAGAAATTTCCACTTTATTTTCATCTAATCCGGATAAATATTATAGAGTTTCCTTATTTGATAGATTAGGTTTTAAACGCAACAAATGTGTATCATGTGGAAAATTTTTTTGGTCTCTAGATGAAAAAAATACCTGTCCTGATCATGAAAGCTATAACTTTATAGGAGATCCGCCTACCGATAAAAGGCTAGATTATGTAAATGCATGGAAAGAAACTGAAAAATTTTTTCAATCTCATGGTCATTCTATTGTTCGCCGATACCCTGTAGTATGTAGATGGCGAGAAGATCTGTATTTTACAATTGCATCTATAGTGGATTTTCAAAGAATAATGAATAATAAAGTTATTTTTGAATTGCCATCAAATCCTTTGATAGTGCCACAGATGTGTTTGAGATTTAATGATGTTGAAAATGTTGGGGTAAGTGGTCGTCATTATACCAGTTTTTGTATGATTGGTCAAACATGTAATGCTGATGCACCAGGGGGGTATTGGAAGGATAAATGCATTGATCTGGATTTTGGATTATTAACTAATGTATTGGGAATAAAACCAGAAGAAATCACTTTTGTAGAAGATATTTGGATGGGAGCAGGAGCATTTGGATATTCATTGGAATATTTTGTACGTGGACTCGAACTTGGTAATGCAGTATTTACAGAATTCGAAGGAGATGAAAATAATTATCGAATCATGAAAAATAAGATTATTGACATGGGAGCAGGTTTGGAGAGATTATCATGGATTACTATGGGTACTCCTACAAGCTATGATTGTTGTTTTGGCTCAGTCATAAAATACTTAGAAAACTCTATTGGAGTTCAAAGAGATGAAAATTTTCTCTCGACTTATTTTAAACTAATTTCTAAAAAATTTAATAGTTTAGAAGATGATTCACCTGATAAAATAAAAAGATTGAAAAAAATGATTGCTCAGGAGATGAAAATATCCTTTGAACATCTCGATAAAATTGTATCTCCATATGAGGCAATATATACAATAGCAGATCATACAAGAACATTATTATTTGCTATTTCTGATGGTTCACTACCTTCAAATGTAGGCGGAGGTTATAATCTTCGAATTCTTTTACGGAGGATACTATCTATCATTGAACGATTTAAATGGAATATAAAAATTGAGGATCTAATAGATACACATGTAGAATATCTAAAAAATATGTTTCCTGAAATAGTGGAAAATAAAAAAGAAGTATATACTATTCTAAAACTCGAATCTGCTAGATATGCAAGTACAAGACAGCGTATGAATACTATTGCTTCTACAATACGTAAGAATAATAAACAATTGACTGTAGATGACCTTATAAGGTTATACGAATCAGATGGTATTACTCCAGATTTTCTTAAAGAAATCAACATAATAACTGAAATACCATCTAATTTTTATGTGAAATTATCAGAATTACATAATATCAACCAAAAGTCTATTTCTCCTCCATCCCTAGATGGATTAGAAGGCTTGTCACCTACTAGATTATTATATTATGAAGATTCCTCTATTAGAGAATTTAATGCTCAGATAATAAAAATAATAAAAGAAAATTATGTAGTTTTAGATCAAACATCATTTTATCCTAGAGGTGGAGGACAAGAACCTGATAAAGGAACTATTGGTAATGTCAAAGTCTCAGAAGTCATAAAACAGGGTGATATTGTTCTTCATAGAGTAGAAGATTTATCATCATTATCATCATCACTTTACGAAGGATTATTAGTAAAATGTACTATAGATGATGCCAGACGTAATTCAATAACAAAACATCATACTGCTACTCATATATTAAACTCTTCAGCTAGAAATACACTAGGGTCATGGGTATGGCAAAATTCTGCTTTTAAAGATGTTAATTATGGACGACTTGATATAACTCACCATTCTGCATTGAATAGAGAAGAAGTAGATAAAATTGAAAAAACTGCTAATGAAATTGTAATGAAAAACCTTGGTGTTAACATAAAAGAATATGAAAGGAGAGAAAGTGAACAAAAATTTTCTTTTCGTATATATCAAGGTGGAGTAGTTCCATCAAATAAAGTAAGAATAGTGAATATAAGTGGATTTGATATTGAAGCATGTGGAGGGACACATGCTAATAGAACTGGGGAGTTAGGTCTAGTTAAAATTCTCAAAACGGAACGTATTCAGGATGGTGTTGTTAGATTAGAATTTGTTGCTGGGCAGGCTGCTATAAATTACATAAAAAATCAAGATAAAAATATTTCATTTATTACTCAGTCGCTAGGTTCTAGTAAAGAAAAATTAACTGATTCATTTAGAAAATATTTGGATGAATCAGAAAAACTCAGAACAAAAATGAAGATTCTTTTACGAAAAACATCTCCTATCCAAGCGAAATTCATATCCAATAATAGCAAACAAATAACTTCAGATGGTGTAAAATTGTTTACAACATTTGACGATGAACTTGATGAGGAATTCCATATTACGGTAGGGGAAAAAACTATCGAAATTGATCCTCTTATAATGTATATTTCACTTGTCTCCAAGGGAGAAGGTATACGCGTAATAGTTTTTGTTGGTGAAACTGCCAGGAAACATGGATTTAATGCTGGAAAAATAGCAAAAGTTATTTCTACTAATTTAGGAGGTTCAGGTGGTGGAGATTCAAAATTTGGACAAGGTGGAGGTAGATTTAAGAATAGAATTGAAGAGGTTTTAAAATTAGCCGAAATATATGTTAACCAAACAATTACAAGGTGAATGTAGCTGAATAGTAATGAAAATAATAGTAAGAATGATATCGATTGGAACAAATTAGAAACAAAATGGAAAATTAAATGGAAAGAAGAACATCTATTTGAAGCTGATTACGACAATACTAATAAAAAGAAATATTTTATAACTGTTGCATTTCCATATCCTAATTCTCCTCAACATATAGGACACGGAAGAACATATGCATTAGCTGATGTTCATGCTAGATATATGAGGATGAAAGGTTACAATGTTTTATTTCCGATGGGATTTCATTATACAGGTACACCAATTTTAGCAATGTCCAAAAGAGTTATTGCACAAGATCTAGATTTAATTGAAACTTTTAAAAATCTATATGCTGTTGATGAAGATACAATAAAATCATTTGTTGAACCTGAAAATATTGCCAAATATTTTCATAATGAGATAAAATTAGGAATGCAAGACATGGGTTATTCTATCGATTGGCGTCGAGAATTTACAACTATTGATATTTTATATTCAAAATTCATAACTTGGCAGTTTAAAACATTACAAAAAAAAGGATTAATTGTACAAGGTTCGCATCCTGTTGGTTGGTGTCCATACGATAAAAATCCTGTAAGTCAGCATGATACTATTGGGGATGTAGAACCAGAATTCAATGAGTATTTGTTAATAAAGTTCAGATTGAATAATAGTAATGTTATTCTTCCTACCGCTACTTTAAGACCCGAAACTATATTTGGTGTTACCAATCTTTGGGTAAATCCTGATATTGAATATTTTGTAATAAATGTAGATGATGCTGAACAATGGATTGTTAGTGAAGAGGCATCAACAAAATTAAAATTTCTTAATCATGACATTAAATTCAATAAAATTATCAAAGGAAAGGAGCTGATAGGTGAATTTGTAACCGATACAATTAGAAATGTAGATATTCCTATTCTTCCAGCAAAATTTGTTAAAGCTGATACTGGAACTGGAATAGTAATGTCAGTACCTGGTCATGCTCCTTATGATTTTCAAGCTCTTAGTGACTTAAAAAAACAAACATCATCCTATAATGGTATAGATTTATCACAGATTAAACCTATACAAATTATAGATATCGAAAATAACAATAATATTAATACAATCGGTAGCACTAGGTTATGCGTTGAAGACGCAATCTCTAAATTCAATATTAAAAATCAATCAGATTTAGAATTAGATAAAGCAACAGCTGAGGTTTATCATTTAGAGTATTATCAAGGTAAAATGTTACCTAATACAGGAAAATACTCTGGAATGAGTGTTCAATCAGCAAAAGAGGATATTAAAAACTATTTGATTACTACTACTACTACAAATAATACATCTGAGATTTTTTATGAGTTAATCAATAAACCGATTAAATGTAGATGTGGAAATGAATGTGTTGTCAAATTATTAAACGATCAATGGTTTATTAACTATAAAGATAAGGAATGGAAACTTAAAGTACATGAATATATAGATAACATAAGTATTCTTCCAGATGATCTTAGACAGGAATTTCATAATGTCGTCGATTGGCTAAAGGAAAGAGCATGTGCGAGAAAATCAGGACTTGGAACAAAACTTCCATGGGATCATGAATGGATAATAGAAAGCTTATCTGATTCAGTTATTTATATGGCTTATTATATAATATCAAAATTTGTCAATGACCAAAACTACTTGACGAACGCAAATCTTAGTAATATCGATGAAACTTTTTTTGACTATATATTATTAGGAATTGGCGAAACCTATCAAGTAGCAAAAAAAAATAATCTCTCTGCATCAGTGTTAGAAGAAATCAGGAAAGAGTTTATTTACTTTTATCCGGTTGATTCTAGACACTCAGGAAGAGATTTAGTACCTAACCATCTTACCTTTTTTATTTTTAATCATATTGCTATTTTTGATAAGGGATTCTGGCCGAATCAAATAGTGGTAAATGGTTCCGTCTTAATGGAAGGAAAAAAAATGTCCAAATCGATAGGAAATATAATACCGTTAAGAACTGCTATACAAGAATATGGTGCAGATACAATTAGGCTAGCAATATTGATTTCATCTGAATTACTGCAGGACGCTGATTTCTCTTTTGATACTGCAAAATCTATGAGAATCAAATTATTAGAATTTTATAATCAATCACACAAGCAGTATCAAATTGTATTCAATTCTAATATTAATAGTGAATTAACTAATTCAAAAAACTTGGATGAATTTCTTTATTCTTATATATATAAAGATGAATATCTTCTCGAATTGGAAGATAGATGGTTAATAAGTAAATTACAAAGACTAATAAATAATGTTACCAAATCATTAGAAACACTAAGAATACGAGAAGCTCTTCATAATATCTTGTATGTTTTCGATCAAGATGTCCATTGGTATAAAAAAAGAATTAGTATTAAAAAAAGAGATAACAACACCTTGGTAAAAAATATACTACTTCTTTGTTTTTCAATTAGAATCAAGTTATTATCTCCATTTGCTCCATTTATATCTGAAGAAATTTGGAATCAGTTAGGTAATACGACTTCCATTGTTTCTACCAAATGGCCTGATATAATATTTAAAGAAGGAATTGATCCTCTGGTTGAGGAATCAGAAGAATTTATAAAGAAACTAGCAAGTGATATATCTAATATTATTAAAGTAACAAAAAAATTACCTAATACCATATATGTATATTGTTCCTCTATTGACAAACAAAAAATATATCAAAAAATTCTTGAAATAATTACATTAAAAAATGAAAAAAATTTTGGAAATATAATGAAACAATTAATCAAAGATCCTGAAACTTCTTATTCAAAAAAAGATCCTTCTCTTGTTAAAAAAATAGTAGAAGATATTCTTTCAGAGTCTGTTGAAGCCCGAGTTAACAGATTAAATTTAAATTCCTTTGATGAAGTTTCTATAATAAAAAATTCCCAGAATTTAATATCCAATGAAATTGAAGCTGAAAATGTTAAAATAATTATTTATCATGAGGAAGAAAAAGAAAAATTTGATCCAAAGTTAAAAGCTAAATTTTCTAGACCATATAAACCGGCTATCTATTTAGAATAGGTGGACGAAGAGGAGGAGGCGACTACCTCATTCTTTCTTTATTATTGCTTTTTCTTGAAACATAAATCGACGAAATCATATACAAGCTAAATCCGCAGATTGACATTATTAATCCATATAAAGATAGCGCTTCTCGTTCTTGATAATACCCTATACCAAGAATTATTGCTCCTAATACCAAAATAGCTATACCTGCTCTTGCAGCACCAGGCATTTCTCTTTTCTGTTTCACTAGTGCTATCTGTTTAATTTTTTCTCAATATATTTTTATTTTCGAATAGTGAATACTCCATCGATGAAAATTGCTGTGGTAGGAATTGGAGTTGCAGGAGCATATCTTATGAATCAGCTTAGCAATAATCATGATATTCAAGTAGTTGGATTTGAACGCATGAAAGAAGAAGAACATGATGCTGTTTGCGCTTGGGCTACAAGCAAAAATGTTATGTCGGACTATACAAAAAAATGTTGCCTCAATTTCAATGATTATATTTTGCATGATGGTAAAAATATGAGCGTTGATCTAGGAGATAGTAAACATGTTGATATTGGATTAAGAGGTATGGTTAGTTATGACAAACTTAAACTTATTCAAGATATGATAAGAGGAACAAAAATAAACTATGGTAAAGTACCTAAAAAGGAGAATCTAGAATCTGAATTTGATTTAATTATAGATTCTACTGGGTTTCACAGAAATTATCTTCCTAAACTTGATTACGAAATGTGGATTCCTTGTGTTCAGTATAAAGTCAAATATCCTAGTAATAATGATATTCCCTATAATGATTTTTATCTTAAAGGATTTCCTTATATGTCGGGTTATTTCTGGTATTTTCCCTTAGGAAACGGATATGCACATATAGGTGCTGGCGATTTTACAAGAAAAAATCATAACCTTTACGTTGAAAATTTTCTTAAAAAATACAAATGTGAAATAATTAAAAAAAATGGAAGACCTGTAAGAATTAGTCCACCATCTAAATCAGAACCATTTAACGACGGTAGAAAATCCATAGGAGTTGGAGAATCAATTGGCACGGTTTATCCATTACTTGGTGAAGGAATTATACCCTCAACGGTTTGTGCTGACCTCTTTGTAAATAATCTTAATGACTTCAAGTCGTACAGAAAACAAGTTCTTAAATATTTTGATATATATCAACTAGTCTTCAAGTTTATTTTGATGAAAATTACAGGTACTTTTAGTATTGTAAAGAATTCATTCGATTTACTTAGAATATATCGTTATATGAAAAATAATCAAGATCGATATGGAATGGAAGTCAAAATTGCTGATATGATGAAGGTCTCTTCCATTTAGATTAATTAGTTCTAGAAAGCAAAATCCTTATAATTTTATTACTTTTAAGCGAGTCACAGTTATAAATGGATTTAAAATAGTTAATTACAGATGAGCAACGCTAATATCCCTCAAAAATCAGCCATTGAACAAAGAATTAATGAGCTTGTTCAGCATTCTCGAACACTAGAACTCTATCTTAATGAAGTAATAGAAAGAGAAGCTACAGTTACAAAATTAATTGAAGAAGCTCGTCTGGCATCGTACGCTCTTCAAAATATTTCTTTAGATAAAGAAAATGAAGCATTAATGCCAATTGGTGTAGGAGTATTTTTAAAAACAAATATTCCTTCAATTGATAAATTATTGGTTAACATTGGTGCAGGAGTTACAATAGAAAAAAATCGTGAAGATACTTTAAATTATATAGAATCAAGAATCAAAGAGTTTGAACTTGGATTACATCAATTAACAGAACAGAAAAAACAAATAACTTCTCAACTTGAACAGATTCAACAACAAGTGAATGTTATGTTACGTCAAGCTTCATGATTTTATAATAAGTTAACAGAAGTAAAAAAGAAAACATAATACATCGAGATTTGAACTATTATTTTTGTGTATGATTATATATGTTTGATAAATTAAAAAAAGCTTTTTCAAATATTATTTCAGATATTGGTAAAAAAGAAATTACTGAAAAAGATCTTGAAAATACTCTATTCGATCTTGAAATTGCATTGCTAGAAAGTGATGTGGCCCAGGAGGTTATAGATGATATCTCTAAGAATTTAAAAAGTAAACTACTAGGTCTGTCTCTTGAAAAAGATAAAACACCAGAAGAATTAATTCAATCAAATGTTAAAAACTCTATTTATGAAATCCTTACTAAATCTGGTACTCTAGATCTGGTTAATGAAATTACTTCCAAAAAAGAAAATAAAAGTGGTCCTTTTGTAGTGGTTTTTCTAGGAATTAATGGAACTGGAAAAACTACCACCGTAGCTAAAGTCGCAAATCTTTTACATAAAAATGGATTGTCTGTTGTATTAGCAGCAAGTGATACTCATAGAGCTGGTGCTATCGAGCAATTAGGTGAACACGCAAGAAGGCTGTCACTAAAAATGATTCATCAAAGATATGGAGCTGATCCATCTGCAGTTGCAAGAGATGCAGTTGAATACGGAAAAAAGCACAGGGTAGATGCAATTTTAATTGATACGGCAGGACGAATGCAAACTGCAAAAAATCTTATGGACGAAATTAGTAAAATTGTTCAGGTTGTTAAACCAGATCTTCGAATCTTTATAGGAGATTCTTTAGCAGGAAATGATGCCATAAATCAAGCCAAAGAATTCTTTGCTTATACTAAATTTGATGGTGCAATTTTAACAAAAACTGATGCTGATGCAAAGGGAGGATCTATCATTTCCATTTCATATCTTACTTCTAAGCCTATTATTTATCTCGGAGTAGGACAAAATTATGATGACATAATTCCATTCAATATTGATAGGTTTATAGAGTCATTATTTAGTTCTAAAACCTCAGAAGAAATTATGAAAAAGTATGGTTCTACTAGTGTAAATGAAAAGTTATCATCTTTTGAACCACAAAGTATTTCTAATAATGATGAGTCTACTCATACTCTTGTTGAAGAATTACAACAACAACAACAAAATAAAATTTCTTCATCGTCATCCTCTTCAAATTTAAGTTCTGCTGAAATTACTACTGATATTGAAATGTCTAAAGTCGAGGTAAAGAAGGATGATAAAACTACTAATGACATAAAGGATAATATTATTAATTTAAAAAATGAATCGCTAAACAGCAATTTGGAAAAGACTGATGATATAATAGAAGATGTCCATACTGTAAATAAACCATTTACCTCTGTTACTACAACTAAAGATAATAGTGGAGAGAAAAGTTCTGTCATTGAAAAAACAGATGATAACAAAAATGACAAGAAAAAAGGTTTCTTTTCTTCATTTTTCGGTAAACGAAAATCAAAAGAAAATGATGATGAACTATCATCAAATTACGATCAAAATTCTAGTAAAAATAATAACAAAAATGACATTCTTACAGCGAATGACGATAATAAAACCAAGAAAAACAAAAACCAAGAGAAAAATGAAATTAAATATCTTTCAGATGATGATTTAGATGACCTCCTTAAAGAATAAACATATTCTCAGCTTACAAGATTTAGATCTAAATGAAATAATCTCCATATTAGACTTGGCAACATTACTTAAAAAAGAAAACAAAATTTATTCATCTCGAAAATTACTTGAAGGAAAAACATTGGGAATGATCTTTCAAAAACCGTCTACTCGTACTAGAGTAAGCTTTGAAACAGGTATGATTCAGCTCGGAGGTCATGCGATTTATTTAGGAACAAACGATATGCAATTATCAAGAGGAGAGACAATAGAAGATACAGCAAGGACGTTGTCATTATATCTTGATTGTTTAATAGCTAGAGTTAATGATCATAGCGATTTAGAAAAATTATCTAAATATTCATCTATACCTATTATTAATGGATTATCTGATCTTTTTCATCCATGTCAAATCTTAGCTGATCTTTTAACAATTTTAGAACACAAAAAAAATTTTAATGGATTAAATCTTGCTTGGATAGGGGATGGATTTAATGTATGCAATGATCTTTTAATCGGTTGTGCTAAAACAGGAATAAATATTACTGCAGCTTGTCCCTCTGGATATGAACCACCCGGATGGATTGTTGACTTATCTAAAAAAGAAGGAACAAAAACGGGTTCTATTATTAAAATAACAAACGATCCTATAATAGCAACAAAAGAGGCTGACATAGTAGCAACTGATACATTTGTTTCTTTAGGAAAAGATAGTGAAAAAAAAATTCGTGAAAATATATTTGTACCTAAATATCAAGTTAATTCTGAACTTATGAAAAATGCAAAAGACGATGTAATATTTATGCATTGTCTACCTGCAAAACGAGGTCAAGAAGTTACTGCTGATGTGATTGATGGAAAATCATCTGTAGTTTGGAAAGAAGCCGAAAATAGAGTACACGTTCAGAAAGCCTTACTTTATTTGTTGATGAGCTATGCATATTGATTTTATCTATTATCGATTTGTTATTTACTTGATGTTAACAATTAGTCTTCTATCTGTTGAGATCTGATTTAGATTTATTTTTAATTTTTATAAAAAATTAATATTGAAAAAAGCTGGTATGTGAATGTGTTTTTGCTATCTACGGTTCTTTAATCTAGCTCTTCCAGTCTTTCTAGGAGCAATATTTCCTACTTTTCTTCCAGGAGGTGTATTTCTACTTACTGATGATTGACGTCCTATGTGTTGATGTCTTCCTCCACCATGTGGGTGATATACTGCGGCTTGTGCAATTCCTCTAACTTTTGGATATAATTTACCTTTTGATTTCATATAATTTGCCTTATTCCCAGCTTTCAGGAAGGGTTTTTCTTTTCTTCCTGCACCTGCAATAGTTCCTATCATTGCGCGACATTTTTGATTAATAAGCAAAAACTTCCCCGAAGGCAATTTTACAGTTACGCCTTCTGAAGAATGAGAAAATACTATAGCAGACGAGCCTGCAGCTTTTATTAATTTTCCTCCATCGCCTGCATTTTTCTCTATATTACAAATTAAAGTTCCATCAGGAATCGATTCTAACGATAAAATATTTTTTCCTGATGCCGGAGTGCCTTCTCCTGTTTTAATAATGCTCCCAACAGAAGTGCCTTCTGGTGCTGGAATGTATGATATACTATTATTATCAAATTCAACTTTAGCTAAAGGTGCATCTCTACCTCGTTCATGAACTATATCTACAACTTTTCCTTGATGTTGCTCTTCTAATTTAAAGTTAGGATATCTGGCAGGTAATATTTTGCCGGTTATAACTGCCCTGAACTGCTTTCCACCTCTACCTCTTCTACGCACTAGTGTTCGTTTACCCAAAATATTTCTAAAGTAATCGTTTCAATTAGGTGATTTTAACTTTTGTGTTTTATATTTTAAAAATAAAATAGTCATACCAGTATAGCATAGCATATCATAGTAATTAAAAAAATTTAAAATTTTTAATCAATAATTATACTTGTCAATTATCATTTCTATACAAAATAATTTTATAATTTAATTTATCCAAAGATTATTATGTGATTTTACAAGATAATATATCAAATATTGAGTCATAATAGTATCTCATTAAAAGTGCTAGAAGCCTATACTCGTGATGTTGGTAGAGGTATAGCACGTATAGATTACGATACCATGGATTCTTTAGCAGTCTCTACTGGTGATGTTGTTGAAATTAGAGGAAAACGTAGAACTACTGCAAAATGTTTA
>DATFCH010000265.1:0-2561 GCA_035253345.1 Nitrososphaeraceae archaeon | reverse complement strand
ATATTGTGTATGATGATCGTGAAATACAGAAGTAGAACAGAAATAGTAGCAATGATACTAGAGGCAGCTAATGGAGGAGCAACGAAGACAAAAATTATGTACAAAGCTTTTTTAAGTTATGCACAATTAAGAGAATATCTTTCTGTCTTGATTGAAAACAATCTCTTGGAATATCTTGAGGGAACTCAAACATATAAAACTACAGAAAAAGGATTGAACTTTCTCAAGATGCATAATGAAATTGGAGAATTATTACAAACTCCAGCAAAATTCTAGGTACTAAAAAACTAAAACAAGCACGTTAACTAATAAATTTATTTTATTTTTTATTATAATATTATAATATTATATCGGTGTTATACATATGACATAGGGTTTAAATAGT
Source organism: Nitrososphaeraceae archaeon (assembly GCA_035253345.1). Taxonomy (GTDB): domain Archaea; phylum Thermoproteota; class Nitrososphaeria; order Nitrososphaerales; family Nitrososphaeraceae; genus TH1177. The sequence continues at coordinate 2,176 of DATFCH010000265.1, read as the reverse complement.
TTCAGAATAAATCGAGAATTAGTGAATTAGATGCCAGTTGCAATTATTCCAGATATTAGTGAACAACACTGCATTGGATGTGCACTATGTGTAGAGATTTGTACTACTCTTGGTCCAGATGTCCTCAGAGTAAAGCCTGTAGAAGGCTGGAAAAGAGGTAAAGCCTTTGTATTTTATCCAGAAAGATGCATCTCTGATGGTGCATGTATCGGTGTCTGTCCAACAAAGGCAATTTTTTGGATGAGACCAATGGATTACACACCAGGACAACCAATTCCATTGAAGAAACAAGGATTATTTAAAAAAGGTTGGGAAGAAGGTTAAAATCAACCTAAACTTTTATTTTATTTTTTTATAATTCTATTAATATTAAATTTTAGTTCAAGAAATCATTATTTGTAATTTTATTAGGATATAATTTGACTATATTCTACAAGTCATATAAATATTAATTTAGTATTATATGAAACTTGAACAAGTTTAAAAATAATGAAAAATAATGATGATGAGAAAATATTTTCTGAAAAAGAAAGAGAAATACTTTTAGCACATTTTACTAATACCGATAAACCAATTTTTGGAATAATAACGCCTAAACAAGTCGATCGTGGTGCATTAATATCAAGATATTCTCGATCTGATAAGAGTATGCGTAAAATATTTTTAGAAGAATTTGCTACTAATCCTAATCGTGGAGATAATTTTTATAAAAAAGTATTATCAGAATACGGTGATGATTCAGTTGCAGAATTAGGAGAAGCGCAGCTAGCAATTGAATCTATATCCAATATAGCAGCTAAAAACATAGAGGATCAAAGAATAGGATTATCATATATAGAAAAATCCTCAAGATATGTGTATTTTGATAAGAAAACTAACGGTCAATACAAATATCTAAGAGAGAAAAAAATTATGGATTCTTATTATGCAGACAAATATTTAGAAGTATGTGACCTCAGTTTTGATATTTATTCCAAAAATATAGAACCAATGCAAAATTTGATTATGGAAAAGGAACCAATAGATAAGTTTCAATTTTACGATTCTATTTCTAAACAAGATACATATTTTAATAATTTAAAAGAGTTTGGTGATATAAAGTCTGCTCAAAGAGTATATAAAACTACTATAAAGGCTAAATCTTTAGATCTTTTACGTGGACTTTTACCGGCATCTACGCTTACTAATTTAGGAATTAGTGGTAATGGCAGAGCATTTGAATATCTTTTATCGAGATTATCTGCTTCAAACTTGACAGAAATGAGTATCTTATCTGATCAATTATATGAAGAACTAAATTTAATAATTCCATCTTTTGTTTATAGGGTAAAAAATCAACACGGAATATCTATGCAAAATTATCTAAGAAATACAAAGGAAATTATCCTCAAAATGGCTAAAAAACATCTTTCACACATCAAAATTGATTCAAATCTTGATCGTAATATTAATTTAATATTTTATGAAGATAATACAGAAGCAGAAGTAAAAATTGCGTCATCTATTTTATTCGAACAGGCAGCTGGACATACACTCGCAATAATCACAGATTATGTTCGATCTTTACCAAGAGATCAGAGACACGAAATAATTAAGGCTTATACGAGTTTACGTACAAATAGAAGACAACGTCCGGGTAGAGCTTTTGAAATGATTGAATATACATTTGAAATGCTTACTAATTTTGGAATATTTCGTGATCTACATCGACATAGAATTTTAACCTTAGAAAGACAATTACTTTCTACTAGACATGGTTATGATGTACCTAAAGAAATTTCTGAACTTGGAATATTGAGTGATTTCAAAGACTGTATGTATAAAAGTAATGAGGTATTTCAAATACTTGTCAAGAATTATCCTGAAGAATCTCAATATGTAGTTAACTTTGCGTATAAATATCCATATTTTATTAAATTGAATCTACGAGAAGCAGCACATATGATAGAATTAAGAACTCTACCACAAGGACATCCGGATTATCGATATGTTTGTCAAGAAGTATTTAAAAAAATAAAAAATATTCATCCTTTTTTATCTCAAGGAATAAAATTTGTTGATCTTAATGATTATAGTCTAGAAAGATTATCGAGTGAAAAAAATATAGAAAAGAAAAGAAATCGGAGATCTGATAATTTAATATAATGGATTTTCCTGTAAATATCCTTATTTTTTT
>DATFCH010000264.1:0-2808 GCA_035253345.1 Nitrososphaeraceae archaeon | reverse complement strand
TATGAATCAAAATAATTTTTTAATATTTTAGTTATATTTGATTTATCTATAAAAATATACCGAATAAAGGTAAAATCAATCTTATTTTATAATGGTCTATTTCGTATCCATTTTAATAATTAGATTAAACCAAAAAATCTCTTATGTCTTTGTTACTATAATTTATATACAATATCTAATTCATTTCAAAATTAAGATATAAAACTGATTCATATTTTAAACTATTAGAACTATATTTTAATAGTTTATAAAATGCATTTTTTCTAAAAACTTATATACATGATACTTATGTTAACTTTAAAAATTACGGGTGACTCGAATTTTCTAGTAGAATTCTAATTTTTTTATTATTTGCTGCTTTTTTCATAAATATTTGGAATGTCTATCTAATTCCTTAGATAAAGCCCAACTTAATACTATTCTGATCCCAACAATTACTGTCAGCGTTGAAAGTTCGCTAATTGAAGGTACAATGGCTGTTTTTAAAATATTGCTACCTACTTCAAAACCTAATGCTAATAGCAAACCCCTAGCCAAACGAATTCTAATCGATTCGTTAAATATAGTTTGTTCCTTTGATGGCCTGAGCAATATTTTTAGAAATGATGTTAAAGCAAGAATAACAGAAATTCCAATTATCAATCCAGCTGCAATATCTATTCCGAAAGTTAGATAATTTACATAAGGTATAAGTATAGATTCTCTTAATTGTTCAGGAAATGTTGTATAATATTGTTGAGGTCCTTCTTGCGCAAATACTTTTAAATCTTCTATCATTCATCCATCATAATACTGAATCAATTAGATAAATAAAAAACTACTACGATAAAAAAAAGCTAATAATGAAATATTCAATTATCCAATAATATTTTTAGTAAATCTATTTAGTTATATTTTTAGTTCAAATAATCTGTTATTCTCTTTTAAATATTATTTTTAGCACTAGAATTAAACATATTTCATTAACGATGTTTAGAATTTAGAAATTTAAAGAATATATTCCTTTTGATGATAACCTAATTTATTAAATAAATCAATAATTTCATCTGAGACATAATTAATCTGCGGTAGTTGTATTCTCTTTTCTTTTATTTATCGTATTCCTTACATAACAACTAGAACATCAGGCCTTTTCAGAAAATCTCTTTCTATGGTCCATTTGTAAGAATATGCCTACACTAAGAACAGAAATGGCAGCCACTATTATATCTGAATATATTTATGTTATTTGGGGATTTGGAAAAACTGGTTAAGTACTAGATACAGTAGAGGGTTATGATAGTAGAGGGTTATGATATTAAGAACTATTCTTAGAAGACAGTAGCACCTTTACCACACCTCTTCATCATACTGCCGCAACTACATTTAATGATATTTTGTATGTAATAGGAGATATACAAATAATAATTGGCTATCTTCTAATCGATTATTTATCTATGACCACAAAAATGATACATGGAAAGAGGGGCATCCTATGCCTACAGCTAGAGGAGCCTTAACGGCAGCATTTATAGATAAAATACGTTATGGTGTTGGCGGTGAAAGAAAGAAATACAATTGTGAACATTCACAAGGCCTATAATTCAAACACTAATGAGTAAATAATAAAATCATCAATGTCTACACCTAGACATCATGCTGCTATAGCAACAGTAGATGGAAAAACGTACATAATTGGAGGAAGAGTAGCAGGAACTTAACTTATTACGAATGTTAATAAAACTGAAATATACGATTCAGAAATGGATAAAAGGGAAATCCTCTATATAATCTCAACAACAAGAAGTGGAAGTAGCTTAGCTTCGATTGACAATACTCTCTATGTGTTTGGAGGTGAAGATATTACTAAACATATAATAACAATGAAAAATACAATATTAAAATTAATAAATGGGAATCCTAGGAACCATTCCCTATTGCGCGTCATGGACTGTTTGCAATATCTTTTAATAATCAGATCTTTGTTATAGGTGAAAGACCATTTCCCGGCTTAAGTGTGACGAATTTAAATGAAATTTTTAATTTAGGAAAATAAAGCTAACTCAAATTTTCTTGACCTGTTCGTTTTAAACTTCTGAATGTTTTAATAAGAATTTGATTATAATGGCTTGTTAAATATACTGTTTAAACTCAATCATAACTTAGGTTAAAGTTAAAATATTATTATAATCTTAATATTTTTTTAATAATTGAAACAGGAGACACAGGTCTATAAATATTGCAAAGAGATAGAGTTTATCTTATAATAGATATTTTAACAAAATTAATAGAGTATGGAGAAATTAATCAGTCATCTTTATTGTTATATTGTAGATTAAACCTGACAAAGCATAAAGAGATATTAGACGAATTAGAGAGAAATAACTTTCTTATAAAAAAGCACACAAACGAAGGCAAAAGATTTATAATTTCATATTCAATTACTTCTGAAGGAATTGAATTTTACAAGAAAATTTTGGAACCTTATGAAACATTCTTTCCACGAAAATAATTATTGAAGATTGTATAGATCGATGTAATTGAATAACAATATAAAAAATATAAATTTGATAAAATATTGTAACAGTAAATAAATTTTACAATCTAATTTATCATATTATTTCTATCGTATTGTACACTAATAACATGAAAAATTTAATAAAATTATGATAAATTGATTGTAAATAAGCTTTTTAATAATTGAAAGAATGATAACCAATCAATTATAATCAACCTAAAAAATCCAGAATCCTATTCTTAAATACAGATACTTTATTGTTATCCTGGTCTAAAAACTTCTTTATAATTTTTATTGATATTAATAGTAGT
>DATFCH010000263.1:0-2047 GCA_035253345.1 Nitrososphaeraceae archaeon | reverse complement strand
GGGTTAAGTGAATAAATTCTATTTTTACCAATCTTTTTTTCTCTGATCAAATCAGAACTTTTGAGAATTCGTAAATGAGAAGATATAGCAGGTTGAGAGAATTTAAAATGTTGTGCTATTTCAGTAGGAGTCATTTCTTTTTTCTTTAGTAAAAGCAATATCTGACGCCTATTATCATCAGAAATTGCCTTCCAGGTAGATTCCATATATAGATAGTTAATTAGTTCAATATTTGTTTAAATGTTTATATTTGTTAAAGATAAAACCATTGTATAGTTGATGATCCGAAAACACAGAATAAATCACTCCCCTTACATTTATTTTAAAAAAGTTACTGTTTCCACTTGATGGAAGAATTCAAATCCTATTCACTCCTTATATCCTTTTTGATGGTCTATTATAAATTATTTAACAAATATTCAAATAAGTTACCAAATTGATAAATACCAGTTTACCGATCCCAATTACATGTCATGCTCGAAGCCCTCCGAGCCCGTTCAGAGTTCGACAATATAGTTAATATTTAATTCAAGAATAAATGCAAATATAGAAACTCTTGAAATTTGAAGAGATATTTAATAATTCGATAAACCAAAGATAGTACGATTTCAATTTTGAATTTAAACGTATTTGCATCATTTCTTGCCTTTGCCATACTTGTTGGAATATCTATAGTATTTTTAAATGTGGTTTCACAAAAAGAAGCAGAACAGAGTCCCTCATCGATATTACCTCCAATATTAGATGATAATAACGACGACATAATCCATAGTGAAGAAATTTGTCCCCCATATTGTAATCCACCTCCTCCAATACAAGAGATTCCAAAAGAGGAAATTCCATAAACAAAAATACTACATAATCAAATTTGTAATATCATCAACTTATAATAATAAAGAAGAATCAAGGCAATCAAATTAATAACCAAAATTAAAAAAAAGAATTAATAGATTAGAGAACTTCAAATTTGTGTAAAAATAATTCATTTTTATATTTTTTAGACTTTAATCTATATATAATAAACAATATTAACATGAAATTTAATCGATATTGTATGAAAATTGTATTTGTTGTAATTTTGACTTTAATTTTTTATTTTCATGTATACTCTGTTTATGGAATTGAAAAAGAAAATCAAAGTAATAACAAACAATTAGTTGAAAGTCTTCAAAATTACTGGCAATGGTGGGGGAATTCACCTGAAGATAGTCCGGAAAATAATCCAAAATGCAGTATTCATATAGATACAAACCATTCTATTGTTTTTCTTCAAAATCCTTTTGAAACAGGTGATACAAGTTATGACTGTACAGAAAATCTAATCCCCATTGGATACTTTATATTCTTTCCATTATTATCCTCATGGTGTTCTCAAGGTGATGTAGGATTGTTTGGCAAATCTTATGATGAAATTAAGAATTGTGCCTTTAACCTTCAAAGAGGAACAATACAAGGAAAGATATTTTTGGATAATAAGGAAATTGTAAATATGTTTATAGATAACAGTAACGGTATAGATATTCAAGGGAAGAAAAAAGTTGTAAATAATCTTCCTCAGAATCAATACTACAAAGAAATATTTTCAGAAGAATTTGCAAATATTCTAGCCACTAGTAATACTACTATGGCCAATAATTGGGAAAAGGATGATTATAAAAGAAATCCAATATATTATAATGGAGTTATGTATTGTGATTGTATTTTAATAGATACTACTGAATTAAAGTCAGGTCCGCATGAACTTCAATATACAATTTCTGCCAAAGCAGAACCACCCTCACCAACTTTAATAGCAGATAGATGGGATTTCACATCTAACACAACTTACAAATTGGTAATCCAGTAAATCGTATTTCTATGTAACTGAAAGATTTTTGAAATTATAAGATTTATGAATTTATTTTTTAATTTTTCATATCTAGAAAATAGAGATACTTTACTTAAAAAGTTAGTCTTATTTTTTATTATTTCTTCTATTATGCTTGTAATTATTTTAGACTCAAATTTTCTAATGGGATTTTTACAAGAAAAATTACTACAATTTCAT
>DATFCH010000262.1:0-5447 GCA_035253345.1 Nitrososphaeraceae archaeon | reverse complement strand
TATTAATAATCCAATTACTTACTTATTTTAGGATAAAAATTTATTATTATTGAAAATAAAAAAAAGGAAATTAAAACAAGTGGATATTGCTATAATAAAGAACATGAAGCATCTAAATATGATTCTAATATGATTTAATTTAATGTTAACATAATAAAGATAAACCTTATTTCTATAATGAATAAATTAAAGAAGATCATAATTCGATATTTAATAAATCACTGTGTACAAAAATATAGGAAAATTAAATGACGAACGGTAAAAAGCAATTAAGATGAACTTACATCAAATTTTTACTTTAATCAATCCAAATTATTAGAGTATATAATTAATTACAATTAATGATTATAAAACATTCTAAATATGAATATTTAAAATTATATTTTGCAAACAAAATTTCGTAAAAAATAGGTTCTTTCTACCTTAGTTATTAGTTCCATTTTTCCTTTTCTTATTTATAAGGGTATTTGATATAACCCATATTGATGACATCCATTTCTATTTAATCCTACTAAAATATGATTTTTAAAATATAATCATCCCGATATAAGAAAATCATAATATTCATTGTTCTTTAAATGTTGTTTTTGTATAGTTAGACCAAGCATATTTTCTAGAGTATGGTAATGTTCTAAAAAATCTAAACCTTTTACAGTTATAGTTAATTTTCCATCTGAATCAATTCTCAGCAAATCTTTTTCTATCAGATGATTCATATATAGTTTAAATTGTGTATTTGATACAAAAGATCTACACATCACTTTAGATTTTTTTTCACCGCCTACCGAGGCTTCAAGTATGGAGGAAATAATTTCTATCCTGCTTCTATACTTGGGATTCACAATCATTCATTGACAAAAAACTATATAATGAATTCAGCCTGAAAAAATAACATTATAAATTTACAAATTTATGGATTTCGAGTTTAATAAATGATGAATTATCATTTCTATTATCAAACAAATATCAAATAAATAGTATTAAATTTGAAATTAAGAACTTTTTTTTAATAATGCTTTTTTTAATAGAATTTCTCTAAATAAATTTTAACGCCATGTTTCGTTCCTATCTATATGATTAGAGTAGAGATTATAATAATTAGCCACAGAAACAATAAAAGATAGATCATTATTATTATGTTATAGTTTTAATTAGCTTCTTAATTATTCAATAAAATCAATCAGTGAAAATTGACGAATAAACAATTAATTAGTTAATTCAATTGAACTACTTATGTTAGAACTACTTTTTTAAATTAAGTTTAATTTTATAGTTTTATAATCCAATATATCAGATTACAAAAAAATAGAGGTTTATTTGAATAACTCTCCTATAGCTTTACCTACATCACTCAGAGGATTTCCAGATTTGTTTTGTTCTTGTTGCCCAGCTGTTTGGTTACTTTGTTGTTGTCCACCGGAGGTACTTGCTGTTTGGTTACTTTGTTGTTGTCCACCGGATGTACTTGCTGTTTGGTTACTTTGTTGTTGTCCACTTTGTTGTTCTTTATCACCAGCAAAACCCTGATCCGTAGAAGTTTCCTTACCTAATTCTGAAGACATAGGAGTGGTGTCATTAGTAGTGTTGACCAATTCATTGTCACTTGTAGTTAGAGATTGTAATTCTTCTATTGTTCCTGCTCCTTGTTGCCCTTGACTACTAGTTTGATTTTGTGAATTACCTTCTGATTGAGCCCATATAGAACTAGATAAAGGGGTTGATATTATCCCTACGGCCAATATCAGAAAAAAATAGTTTATTTTTGATTTACACTTCATGATTACCCTAGTCTATTAAAGTATAAAAATATTACAATTAAAATGGAATTAGCGAAATTGATTAAAACCGAATTTAGACAACCTATAATACTAACCATCTATAAAAAATTGAAATCACTTGAATTAAGATCTATAAATGAGGTTAGCATAAACAATTTTGATAAATATAATTTAGACCTTTCCGAGTGATAACAAAATAATAGCTTTCATAGATATTAAATAAGTAATAAGCTAATTTTAATATGTTCGTCTAAAAGTCTGATTATTTTTGAATAAAGAATACCATTGATCAAATACATTAGCGTTAAATTTTACAATAGTATCTAAAGTTTTAGTATAATTTTTTATACCATCACCTGCTACTTCTAAGACATTAGATATGAATTTATTATTTATTGTATTAAATTCAATTATATTATTAGTAATTTCATTTGATTGTTTGCCAAGCTGTCTTGTGTATGAAGTACTTGAGTTATAGTCTAACGTCTCAAACAATTGCTTTTGAAATCCAAGGGTTGAGTTAATTATATTTTTTGTAGCTTCAATGTACCTCATTTGTAGATTAGAAATAGCCTGAATGTACGTAGGTTGAGAGCGTGCAAATTCATTTACTATTTTGTTGGTATCTTCTTTTATTATATTATAAAAATCATCAGTATTCACATTTTGAGTTTGATAATTAGAATTTTTACGATATTCTTCTTTTTCATTAGAATTAGGCATATTAATCTAATTATTTGTTACAATTAAACTATATATAATTTTTGTAGGATGTTTGATATCTATAAAGAACAAATATTATTTTAAATATTAATAATTAATGAAAGAATACAATAATAAATTTAAATTTATTTGTTGGCAAGGGAATAAATAAGACAGTTGTATTTTTTTATATATGACATATGATTATGATGCTGGGACTTTAAGATGTCAGATCTGTGCTATGGAATTTATTTCTCGTTCAGAGGCTGAGGAGCACTATAAAGAAGTACATTCCAAAGAAATTACTTCAATTGGAGAATAAAAAAAACAAGTTGTAAATAAAATATGTGCTTTTATTATTTAGTTTAGTCATTATTAAAATCATGTAAAAGAAGTAAAATACAGGTATAAATGAAGCTTAAACAAAAAAAGATATATAATTTTTTATTATATATTAAAGATATATGAATGATATTATGTCATCCCAAGAAAATTATGGTATCCCCTTTGAAGAGTTATTAACGAAATATCAAGAATTTTGGAAGAAGTTTGTTAACATTCCTAAATATAGCCCATTTTCTCTTTTGGAAGAAACAACTACTATTGGAAAAAACTTACAAGAATTGCTAATTGTTTCTTCAAAGATGCAATATTTTACTCTTAATTATGTATCACAAATAAATAAAACATACACACAGGCATTGGATAAATTACCAGCTAGTGATATAAAGTATGATATGACTTCAGAACAAGATATAAAGAAATACAGGAATATACTTATAGCAACATTAGAAGACTCTTTTACTGGCCTGTTCCAATCGAAAGAATTCGGTATCCTTGTTTCCAATATAATGAGTGCCTATTCTGAATATAATAAACTGCTGAAAAACATTTCCAATACGCTACTAGTTCCGTTAAATCTGTCGACGAAAGATGATGTTGATATGATTCTTAAAGAGATGCAAGAATTAAAGCGTCAAGTACGTGACTTAAAAAACACTTTAGATATAATAACAAGTGAAGATAAGAGAATTGCTTAATAATATTAATACTAATCCTAATCCTAGCGAACAAGCAAAACCCTCGAATATATCTGTTATATCAGAGAAGTACAAAGAGGAAATGGCAGAAAAAATAAAAAAATTTACCAAACTTTATCAAAATCCCAGAGAAATTGACGTAGGCAAAACAAGTCATGAAATAGTAAAAGAGACTAACCTTTATCGGTTATTACACTATAAACCAATATTTAAGAAGCCTTTGAAAACCCCTCTTTTAGTTGTTTATGCTTTAATCAATAAATCATACATATTAGACTTGCAAGATGATAAAAGTTGGATTAAAAATCTGTTATATCAAGGATTCGATGTATATTTAATTGATTGGAAGGCTCCTACTCTAAATGACAAATATGTTAATTTTGATGATTATGTTAATGAGTATATAGATGATTGTGTTGATACTGTTAGGGATGAAAATTCATCAGAAAAGTTAACATTGCATGGTTATTGTATGGGTGCAACTATGTCTGTAATGTATACAACTTTCCATCAACATAAAATTAAAAATCTGGTAACATTAGCTCCTGTGATTGATACCAGCAAAGATACAACAGTAATAGGAAATTTCGCCCGAAACATGGAAGCTGACAAAATTATGGATTCATTAGGAAATATGCCTCCACAATTACTCAATACTTGTTTTTCAGCTCTTAAACCCTTTAAACAAGGCATGAACAAATATTTCGCTCTCTTAGAACACGTTGATGATACTAAATTTGTGGAAAATTTTCTAAGGGTAGAAAAATGGTTATACGATATCCCACCAATTACTGGTGCAGTATTTAAACAATGGATTAATGATATCTATAAAGACAATCTTTTGGTAAAAAATAGGTTAAAATTAGGAAACAAAAAAGTTGATCTTTCAAAAATTCATATCCCTCTACTAAATATAGTAGCTGAAGAAGATCATCTCGTTTCACCACAAGGCAGTATTGCATTAAATGCGCTTGTCTCTAGCAATGACAATAGACTGATGAAGTTTCCAACTGGTCATGTAGGTTTAATTGCTAGTAGTTATTCTCAATCTAATGTACTTCCTAGAATAGGAAAGTGGTTATTCTCCAGATCTGAATAAAAAAATATTTTGTCTAATGATTTGACTATTAAAACCTATAATCTTAACAAATAAACTATTCTGTTGATTGAGTAATTATAATAATTAGATTTAGTAAATTTTATTAAGAAATATTTAATTCTATTGCTATATTAACAAATGATCCCCTATGAGTTTATTTATTCCTTTACAACTACCGTATTAGATATTGATAAATCAATTCGATGGGTAGGAATAACTAATAAAGAAGGATTGATTATTAATGAAAAATATCGTAAAGAAGTTATGTCCCTTCTTACAGAAGAAGAAAACGAAGATTATGCTTCTAATGCAATTTCAAGGCAACGAACAAGAATACAATTTGAACAAAAAATTGGGAAATTAATTTATGCTTTTGGAAAATATGAAAAGCTCAATAGAGCTACAATTCCCATCGATACTAATTACTTCCTCCTTTTAAGTATGGACTCTCAAGATATTAATTTTGACAAAGTAATAATGAATAAAATTATTCCTTTAATTAATGAAAGCAGAAATCAATTTATCTCTATATAATAATTTAAATAAATCAGAAGATAAATAATTAATTTAGTTTTCATTTGGTTTATGACATAAAAAGCTTTTGATTTGATTTTATAAAAATGAATTTTAGTATTCATCTATTTAAATTTAGAAACAATAAATAATTATATCGCCTATTTAAATAGCTCATAAGAATTTACATTGTCACGACAGAGAATTATGATTATCGATGATGAAGTAGATATTACAAATTTATTCAAAAGTATATTAATTAACTCTGGCTATCAAGTCAAGGATTTTAATGACCCTCTGAAGGCATTAGACGAA
>DATFCH010000261.1:0-6839 GCA_035253345.1 Nitrososphaeraceae archaeon | reverse complement strand
ATGGTTTATTAATGATCTGTAAATAGGAATACTAATAGAGTATAGCAATCATAGTTAGACGCCAGGATATAATAATACTATAATAATTCACAAATAACTTTATATTTATATTATATTTTATCACGACAATTTAATTGCACTGACATCGCCTTCTATCTATTGCTCCTGAGATTGTTCATTTTCAGATCATAGATATGAATTATTAGTTTAGCTAGTTTAGCTCAGTGAATAAATAATATTTTCACATTTAATCATGCGGAAGACAGAATATATTTAGGTCATAGCCCTTCTCATTTCTTATGACCTATTTTTAAGAAGAATATGACTTGTTTTGATAATATATCAATTAAAAACAATATAAAATGTTATTAATAATACCTAATTTAAAATAGAATAGAATTATTTAATAAGGTCTTGTTTATATTAGCTAACGATTCTTGACTACGTCCAATTCTAATCAAATAATATTACTATTAGATGATGAACAGGATATTCTTACTCTTTTTCGTGATAGTCTAGAGTCATGGGGATATCAAACCATTGCATTTGACAATCCAATTAATGCATTAAAATATATGACTACTGAAAATAATATTTCAAAATGCTCTCTTGTTATTACAGATTATAGAATGCCACAAATGAACGGCATAGACTTTATAAAAAAGATAAGAGAGAAATCTGATACAACTTTAAAAATAATGTTAATCAGTGCATTTCTTAAAAGCGGTTTTACTTTGCAAGAAAATTTAGACACTCTTAAAATTAATAAAATAATGGAAAAACCTTTGAGTTTACCACTCTTAAAAGAGGAAGTACAAAAATTGTTAAAATAAATGGTACCTAACAGGAACGATCCCACATTATACAAATTAGATATCAAATATTTACAAATAGGTTTGTCAATTTTACAATATTTATCAGGTTTAGGAAAATTTTAACAAATTATTGTCTTACTCTTATATCAGTAAATTAATGATTTAGAAAAAAATCTATATAATTCATTGATATAAAATTTTTTTAGAATTTATTAATTGGAAATGCCCAATATATTAACAAATATTGAGAAATATCCTAATAATTGACGATGATGTTAAAACTTCTTCAAAATATAAAAAATGGTTAGAAGGTGAAGAAGGATTTACTTCAAATTAATAAATGATCCCAATACAGCTAAATTCAATTTTAAATCAATTGATTATGATCTTGTTCTAATTGGTTTTAAAATGTCTGTAATGGACGGATTTAACCTGTACGATAAACTATATGAATTATCAAAAAAAATTAGAAGATACGCCAAAGGAATTCCGGGTTTGCTTTATGACTTCATCAAGAATAAATTATCAAGCCTTAGCAGATATCCATCCAGAATTTGGAGAAGAATGTTACATTTCTAAAGAAACTCCAAAAGATGTATTATTAAGCATGTTAATGCCTTAATACCTTAATACCTTAACTATAGTTGGACTTTTAAATTACTTTTAATATTAAGGTAGTTCTAATAATAGGAGCTAAAAATTAAAAACATGTTATAATTGATTTTATAGGTTCTAATTTTTCGATCACATCAAGATCATCAAAATAATTGGATGTCTTTTTTTCATTCTATTTGACTATCTAAGATTGCATTACGTAACATGGATGTATGTAAATTACAAAAACAAGGATTGTTAAAAATTAACTATAGTGAGAATTGGTATCTAACCTTTAATCAAAAAGTGATATAATTAATTATTATAATAATGATGATGATATAGTAACAATAGATAGTAAACAAATTTATAAAATATTCTTTAATTTTGCAGATAACGTTACAAAAATTGAAGTAAAAAATGAATTTTTTTGGTTCATTTAAATGAATTAGCTTGTACATAGCAAATTTTCAATATTACTATAACTTTTCTTTATATTTGAAAATTCTAAAGGTTTATAGAATTAGCAGGAAGGAATGAGATTTGAACCACTTGTATTTATGAGTTAACACTAAAAAATAATGTGATTTTTTGTTGGTAAAAAAACTAATCAATAGTCTCTTTTGTATTCTTTTGATTCATCTTTTGTTATCTTAAAGTATACAGTATTACCATCAAATCGTTCTAGTAGATTTTTAGGAAAGTAGAATCTGTCTGTGCCTACCGTTCCTTTTTTCGTTATTACATGTTCTCCTAAAATCTCTTGAACTTCACCAAAATCAGTATCATCGCCCAGCCCTCTGGCTTCTTTTTTTATAATGTCTTGTATATTAGAGTCATTTAGAGGAATATCGTTTGACATATATTCTATAGTTCAACATTCTATATAACGCTACAATTACAATAAAAAAATTTTTATAATTACAAGATAAAGAAGACGATGAATATGGTTGATAAAACTGATAACTGTAGGTTGAATTATTGGTAATAGGAACAAAAGTAGAGCCATTATTTTTATGTTCTCAATCTCATATTCTATCAAATAATTTAATTTCTATAATTGTTTACTTTGAAATTCCCATGGGTAAAAGAGAAGAGGAAGGTAAAAAGAAAGTCTCGTAATTCTATTGTTACTGCGTTAAATAAATAAAAAAAATTCTACTTTTTGAAAATATTATTTAAATAATCTATCATCATCAATCTTAAGACTGCAAAGTCCAAACTATTAAAACTAGAACTTGAATTCTTTTCTAATGCAACATTTGTCTGTCTTATTAAATTATTGAAATATGAAGAAACTCCACTTTCCTCTTCATTAATTTTTTTTTGAATCTCTTTTTTTAGTTGTTCAATTTTTTCAGAACACATAATTATTTTAATATAAACGAAAAGGAATTTATGGATTGTAGAAAAAGCCTTCAATATTGTTCTATAGGACTCTCTTATTCTACTAGTTAAATTGATACCTTTTTGTGAATATGATAATGAGTAGAATAATACCATTCTTTGAATTGCTGCAGTATTGGAAGAAAAAACATGGAAAGAGTATAGAAAATTTTTGAATAAGATACAAAAATATTTAACAATCTACTTATTTGCTTTAAAATAAATAGAAAACTATATTTTATATTATAATAATAACTTTAGAATTATTGATTAAACAATATAACTTTGATAATAACATAGGTTACAAAGTTTAAAGAATGTCTAGAGTATTTCAAAAAGCTTTTGATTTAGAATTACGTCATAAAGTAGACATTACTCTTAGTCAATGGAGAGTAATTAATATTCTTGTATCTTTTAATGGTATAACCCAAAAAGAAATTGTAGATTAATTGGAATTAGAAGCTCCTTCGCTTATTCCTATTATAGACAAATTACAAAGTTTGGAATTAGTTGAACGAAAGTCCGATCCCAAAGATAGGAGAATTAACAAAATACATCTCACAAAAAAAGCAGAATCTCTATGAAATAATGCATGAATGTGGTCTTTCGATAATTAAATCTGCTACGAAGGGAATAGAAAGAACCAGTTAAGCATAGTGATCGAATATTTAGATAAAATAATAAACAATTTAATTAGGAGTTATAATTTAGAAAGTTTTACTCAAGAACAAATTACTACTGCTACTTCTACAACTACATATAAAAAATCTAATAAATTTTTGAAAATTTAGCAAAAATTATGCCTAATATTTATATTTTAAATTCACCAAGTCTATCATTATCATACCAATTATTTGTTTATTTAATTAGGACAATCTGTTGATAAAAAACAGTTAATTCACATTTATACAATTGAGATAGATTAGATCCTTCAATATAAAAAAAATTTAACATTACTAAAACTCAAATCAATGATTTTAATTATTTCCAATGTTTTGTGTTGTCTAAGAAAACCTGACCATATTGTCTTCCTATATTTGATTCTGTTTCATATGAAACTTCGTTGACAAGTAATTGACTTATTTTAAAAAAATAATACTCTAGGTTTGGAGGGCTAATTACAACAGCATGTCCTCCTTTATCTCCTACAATAAATCTATGTTGAACATCTTTAGGAACAAAAATGACATCTCCTGATTTGCCCAATACGGATCTCCCATCTAAAATAAATTCATAGTTTCCTTCAACTATATAAAACGTTTCTGAACCTTTGGGATGTTTATGCAATGCAGGTCCTAAGTTAGGTGGATGAAATATATCTAAGACAGTATAACTATCGTTTGTTTCAGAAGTAAGAACCTTAATAGTAAATTTTGCGCCATGAAAATCAAATGACTTATCCTTCACAACAAACATTCTATCTATTAAGAATATATCCGTTTAAATTAATAAACAAATTATTAAAGAAACAAAAAATGTATCTCCAGAGAAAGATAGTTAATTTGACTTTGATTCTTGGATTTTTATATTGGATGAATTTTTAGAATCTCAACATATGCTAATTATAGAAAGCTTTTAATAAAACTATTAGGATTTTATAAAATTCAGTAATATTTAAGTTTTACATAAATAAAGTATAATCATTGTATTCAATTGCTACTAAAAAAAGTAACATTACTATTGTTTCTTTAAGTCTTTTTTTGTGTTGTGCCTTTAGTAAATAGTATTTCATGATTACCAGGAGTGATATCTTCCCATACAACATAGATATAATTATTACCTACTGCGATTTGAGGACATTCTGAAATACCAGTATTATTACTTAGGTTCACTATTTTAGTTGACTGAAAATCACTTTTGATGTCTGCTATTAGTATATCATGATTTTCTTTTGAAATTACATTTTGCCATACTATATATGAGGGTTCATTAGTGGCTATTTCAATATTCGTAGGATGATTAACATTTTCAAAAGATTTTTTATTTTTAGATTCATTAATTTGAATCGTATATGGATCTGTGAAACTAGTACCATTATCATAGCTCTTGACAAAATATACATCGTTAATATTTTTTGAATGCAGTCCTCCCCAGCCTATCAATATTTCATCTTTAGACACTGATATTTGTGCTTCTCCAAAATTGTTGTTAGCTATTCTAACACTATTTCCAAAAGTATTTCCTTTATCAAAACTTTTTATAAAAAATAACCCGCCATTCTCATTATCTTTAGAAAAGTCCTTATTATTTTCACTATTCCAAACAATGTATACATAATCATGATATGAGTTAATTTTTGGATATGAGTCATTGGCAGTGGTCGCTAATTTTACTGTATCATTAAAAGTATTTCCACTATCAACAGAACTCTTAAACATTATACTACTATTTTTATAATTATTTTCATCGATAATTTCATGCCATACTACGTATACATTACCATCAAACGCAGAGATTTCCACATTATTTGAATTTTTAGTATTATTGCTTAAATTTATAGGCTTGCTAAATGTAGTACCATTATTTTCACTTTTTGTGAACATTATATATTTATTATTAGAATTGGTATTGTCTGCCCAAACAATAAAGATATTGTTTTTATATACTGCGATTTGAGGGTGTTCCGAAAATCCGGTATTATTACTCAAATTTATTGGTTTGCTAAAGGTATCACCATTATCTTCATTTTTTATAAATAAAATATCATAGTTATTTGAGCTATCATTAATAGATTCTTGCCATACCATATATACAGTATTGTTAACTGCTGCTATCTGAGCGTATACAGAATCTAAAGCGTTATTTGTAAGATTAGTCACATTAGTAAAGTTGAAATCTGTTGATAATGTATTATTATCAGTAATATTATTTTGAATTTTAGAATAATTACTCAGAAATAACTTTTTTTCATTAATTTCATCCATTGCAGATACATTATAAATATAGAATAATGAACTTAGAATAACACTGAAAAGGATAAATTTTAGTTGGTATCTATCAAATAGAGAATAAATTAGAAAATTTGATCTTTTGATAATCATACTATCATAGCTATAGGATTGCAATCTATTTCAACATTTGTAAAACACATTACACTCATTTATATGAAATAAATAGCTTTGAAAATATTTTTGATAAATAACGTTGTGATAAATTATTCTTAAATAGAACCAAAATTATATGAAGTAAAGAAAAGTTGTATTATTCAATATGAATATGTATAAAATATGATAATGAGACTTTGAGGTATCAAAATCTAAATTATTTTTATTTGTTAAACTTAAACAATATAGAATTTATTCTCGAAGAAGGTTTGATATTATTTAAATCAATCGGTGTAGTTTAGATTAGACAGAGAACGAAAAATAATTTCAAATAACAATTCTCGCGATTCCGAAGTAAATTTTTGTAATAGTTTTCTTCGTCTAAACTGTTTTACATGTGTTGTAAAACGATAGCTATCTCTAATGATACATTAGGAAATACAATAAATCTCTAATTCATTATACTTATCTTTTACAGCCAACATGAAAAGAGTTTCTTCATAAATAAGTAACCATTCCTTTACTCCTAGAACTGGTAATTTTCTAATCAAAATTCTATTATCAATTATTGTTCGTAAATATGCAAATTTAGGAATATCCTCTACATTGAAAAGTAAATAGGATAGATCAATTCCAGGAATTCCACTTTGAATATTCACAATCACAGAATCATTTTCTTTATTTTTTATTTTACAAGTAACGTAACTTTGTCCTATTTCAAATTTTTCTAAATTTATCATAGTTTTAAGTAAGGAATTTTTACTATAAGGGATTTCATTTGACATTGATTGAGAGTATGCATCATAATAATAGTTCATTAAAATTAAATAGAAATAAAATTATTATAACATTACCAAGGTAAATTAGAAAGGAACTTTATGGCTAGCACTATCGTTTCCCTTTCTGTATAGTCATCATCTTGATCATTGTTAAGGTAGTTAATTTTTTTACCAGAGGATATTGATTCTTTATTCATTTCATCCATTACCTCTCCATTCCA